>JAXJVW010000306.1:0-1733 GCA_036308365.1 Muribaculaceae bacterium | reverse complement strand
GACCGTGGTCATGTTGAGATAAGTGAGGAATCCGCTGAGGATGAAAAAGAACGACACTGCAAGGTCGCCTCCCGCCCGAAATAACGACGAGCCGTCGACGGTGGTGTGGTGAACCAGTATGGCTATTGCGAAAATCGCCCTCAGTCCGGTCAGTGATTGCAGCATCGGTGTTGTGTTTTATGAGTTTGCCACATGGCGCGCAGCGGTGACGGGAATTGTTTGTGATAAAGTATCTCCCCAAAAAAGAGGGTGTTGAGTAACAAAATCCTCAAAAAAAATGCGTTGTTAATTTCTGAGATAAGAAAAAGGAGCAAGGACTCACAAAGGTTTGTGTGTGAGTGCTTGCTCCTTTGTAGTTTTCATTTGCAACCGGTTATTTCAGTTTCATTTTTTTCGCTATCTCTTTGGGGATGGCGTTGCGGTTGACGAGCACATTCATTGTCTTTGAGAGGAAATAAGGCTCTGACACATAGAAGAAACCGTCGTAAACCTGATTGGTGTCCCAGGAGTTTTTCACTTTGTAGTAGTTGTTGCCGTTCTGGTCCTTAGCGCGACCAACGATCACCATGCCGTGGTCATCGGTTGTTTCCTGACGGTCAAACATGTCCTGGCGTGACTGCTGGGTCACTTCAATTTCATCGGCCGGACCGTTGATTTTGAACTGTTTGGCAGCACGTTCTTTGTCGCTCATGTGAACCCAACGGGCCAACTCGGTTCCTTCGAGTTTGTCGCCTGTGACAGCTTTTGGCATCACGGCGTAGCCTTTTTGCCAGTTAAAACCACCTTCGCTGACATCGGCCGCCCAAACCACGGTGTAGCCGTTGTCGATGGCGCTGTCAACGATCGCTTTCATCTCTTCGACGGGCACGTTGTAGTATTGACCCCAGAGCCAGTTGTCGGCCACTTCCACTGCGAAAGTGTCATAGAAGGGATGGTGGGTGAATGAGGTGACGGGGATATAGTCGTCCATTTTCAATCCCTGCGCATCGGCGAATGACCGCGGGGTGTAGGTCACGCCTTCGAATTCAAATGTTTCGGGCACCGGACCGAGATAAGCGTCGAGAATAGCCTCGAAACCTTTTTTCCATGCTGTTGAAAGGCGTTTGTTGGGGTTTCGGTTCACGGCGTCGAGATAAGCCTTGAGCGCGGCCGCCATTTCATAGTGCGAGTGTTTGTCCTCACCATAGTTGAGGCCTGCGTAGACCTGTTCGGGGATTGCGCCGTAGCGTTTCCACACGTAGGGGACGTCGAGTATTGAACCACCCTGTGCGAAATTGATGTTTCCGTTGGTGCGGATATATTTGTCGGCTTTGTCGATGTAGCACTGGCGCACTGTGTACATTTCCGACAGATCAAGTTCCTTGCCGGTGTTGTGCAGAATCTCGTCCTCGAAATAGGTTGTACCGGCGAAACACCAGCAAGTGCCTGATTTGTTCTGGTCCTTGACGGCTGAGGTGGGGTTAACTTTCACATCAACAAAACGGAAACCGCCCACAGAGTCGGTTTTTTCTTTGTCATCGGCCGAGATGGAGAAACCCACAGCGGCGGCGAGGATTATGGCTAATGTTTTTCTCATGGGATACGTTGGTTAAAATCGTGTTGAGAATGACGCACACCTGTCGCGGACTGCTATTGCCACGATGGCGCGCCGGAAATAAAATGAACTACGCCTACCGGCGCGGTCAGCCTGACGGCTTAAGAAACTGTTTAAAATTTATTTTATCTTGTCTTTG
>JAXJVW010000305.1:0-3080 GCA_036308365.1 Muribaculaceae bacterium | reverse complement strand
GGCCTTGATGTTGAACTTGCACCCCGTCCCGACGACATAGGTTGAATCGTAGGTGTTGAAAAAGCGGTCGCCCCACCTATACACGCTGATGGCCGCGCGGGGCACCTTTCCCATGGCAGCGATGGAGTCGAGAGCCAGGGAGAACGCCTCGCACTTTCCTGAGCACGCCATGAACAGCAGCAGCGTAAGGGTCAATATTCTCAGCAGTCGTTTCAAACGTGTAGTTTTGTCAGAATCCCACAATCAGTGCCACGATCAGTATGACCACCGTGGTCAGCACTCCCGCCAGCACCATCAGGTCGGCCAGTTTCAGAGCCATCTCATGCCGGGCCAAGCGGAAACGCAACGCCGGCTCGTCTCCAACTTTATCGTGCCGGTCAATGAACCGCAACGCCCGCACCGACAGAAAGTAGCACCCGCTCCCTATCAACGAGCCTATCACCGCACCCACCAGAAGGTCGCCGGGATAATGCACACCTAAATATATTCGGGAGTAGCATGTGACAAGCGCCCACGCCACGATAAACAATCTTGTCCGCGGACGACGTATCATCCACCACACGAACGATGCCAGCGCGAATGAATTGGCAGCGTGACACGACGGGAAACTGTAGCGTCCGCCCCGGTAGCCATCAACGATATGCACCAAGGCGGAGATGGGGTTATCGAGGTTGGCCGGACGCAAACGCTCGAAAATCGGGCGCAGCACGGTGGCACACAACTGGTCGGCCAGAACAATGGCGAGAACTATACCCAGAACCATCATCACCGCCCGGCGCACACGGAAATGGCGGGTGATGATGTAAAGTAGCGTGACATACATCGGAATCCATATGAAACGGCCCGTGAACAGACTCATGAAACGGTCCATCACACCGCAATGCATGGAGTTGAGAAACAGAAACAGGTCTGTGTCAAGTTGCTGGAGATATTCTATCATAATCGGGAAAGTTCTGTGTAAATGGCCTGCAGAGTGGCCTTGGCGTCACGCACGCTGAGGGTGTCGGCCCCGGGTGAGACCTCCATGGTCGTCAGGTTGATCGCCACGGTGTCGGTCGGGGTGACCATGCCTGCCCACTCAGGCTCGGTGAAGAACGCCGAATGGCGCGCCCCGGGCTGCAATATGTCGCGTGAGAATTTGAATTGCGAGTGGTCTATACCCATGGCTCCGAGCAATGTCGCGGCTATGTCGGTTTGTGACGCCGGACTATCTTCGCGTCCTTTCAGGGCGAGCGCACCGCCGGTCATGACGAGCGGCACATGATGCCGTTCGCTCAGGTCGGACAGATTTTTGGGATACGCTCCCAGATGGTCAGGAACGATGATGACCAGCGTGTTATCCCACCGGGGACTATCCTTGAGTTTATCAACGAAATGGCCCAGGCAACTGTCGGCATAGGCGAATGCGCGAACCGGACCTTCGGGGAAACGGGGGTTGTCATATGGCACCTGGAACGGCTCATGCGAACTTGAGGTCTGTACAACTGTGAACCGTGGTGCACTTGAAGGCCCAACCTGCTCCAACGACCGCAGACAACGGTCGAAAACCAGATGGTCATGTGCGCCCCACTTGCCGGTGCGGTCGGCTATGGGGAAGTCGGTGTCACGCACTATCGTGCTGAATCCGGAGTTGACCAGATAGGCCAACATATTGGTGAAATTGATGTCGCCGCCATAGTAATAGCTGAGGTCATAGCCTTGCTCACCGAGCGACGCGGCTATCGAGGGGAGATGCTCGGTTTTGTCAACGAATTTCATCACCGACGTGGTGGGCTGACCGGGGAAGCCGCTGAGAATGGCGGGCAAAGCGCGGTCGGTGCGGAAGCTGGAGGCGTAGAAGTTGGTGAACAACAACCCCTCGCGGGCTATGCTGTCAAGCCGCATGGCCACGGCCTCCCCACCCTGCGACGGCAGCAGGTGCGATGAGAAACTCTCGAGAATGACCAGCACTATGTCGGGGCGGGCAGTGTTGAGCAACTGACGCTCCTGAGCAACACTGTCACTGTCGGCGGTGACAGTGGCGGCGAATATGCGGTCGGCCTCGTCATTGTCGAAAAAACAGTATTGCCGACTGAAATCGGCTTGATGCGTGGCGGAATAAAGCAGACTGAAAGCGGGATTGACGGCCGCATGGTTCAGCCTGGTGTCGCTACTGAAATATGCCCGGCTGAGGTTCATGGTCGACACCGTGACTCCTCCCCTGATGGGGATGAACAGCAGGCCGGTAACCAGGGTCAGCGTTATGCCGGTCAACACTCTGCGGTTGGCCACACGGCTCAGCGTCACGGCTCCAGCGGTGTAGCGCAACACCATATAATATAGCAGTGTCAGCAACGCCAGTCCTATCACTCCACACACCATCTCAATCACCGACGCACTGGCGAAAGCGGCCGACGGCGAGGTCATGAAATAAAACAGCGGCGTGGTGTCGAGTTTGAAGTTCCAGTAGCCGTAAAGCAACAGGTCGAGCGTCTGCACGGAGGCCATCAGAAGCGCTACGCCCCAGTAGTACGCACTCATTATCCTGCCACGGGAATCGAACCCTGTCATAACCGTGGCTATGGTGAGCAACGCGGGCAAAACGGTGAGATACCCGGCCACGGTCATGTCCATGGCTGCCCCGTGGGTGATGACACTAAGCCACTGCGAGAGGCCCACCCCGGCATATAAGTCACTGTAAACCAGCATAAACACCGGCTTCTGAAACATAAATAGCAGAGTGAGCACTAAAAATGTCAGTGTAATTTTAAGGATTCCCCGTTTCACTGCCTAATTTTTTTAACGTGTGAAATGAAATTCACGGATGTCGCCATGGGTTGAGCTGTACTCGCCACGGAAATCCGAATCGGTGAGATTACCCACGAACACACCCACCTTTATTCGGTTTTCGAGGTATTCCGTAATCTCGACATTGTAGCTGCCGTTACCCACGGGTTCAACCGCAGTGATTTTCAGCGTGTATTTGTTATAGGGGTCGGCCTTGTAGCATCGGGTGCCTACGCGATGAACGAAATCGAGGTTCATCTCTACCACCGAAGCTCCGTAATAGCCTGAGTAGCAGCCGCTCACAAACATAATTT
>JAXJVW010000304.1:0-5389 GCA_036308365.1 Muribaculaceae bacterium | reverse complement strand
GGTTGGGGTCCATGTTCGCATGAATTTTAAACACGAATCCTGTGAAATTCTCCTCAGCCGGCTCAATCACGCGCTCCTCGGCGTTTGTCGGACGGGGCTCGGGAGCGATCTGCACAAAGCAATCGAGCAATTCCTTGACACCAAACGTGTTGAGTGCCGATCCGAAGAACACCGGTGCCACTTTACCCTCAAGATATTTCTGCACGTCGAACTCAGGGTAGACACCCTCAATGAGCTCCAGGTCCTCACGCAGTTTTTCTGCGTCGCTCTCACCCACCTGCTCGTCGATACGGCGGTCGTTGATGTCGTCGATCTCAATGCGCTCACTGATACGCTGCTTGTTAGGGGTGAAAAGGTCGAGCGAATGTTCGTAAATGTTGTATACACCTTTGAACTTAGCACCTATGTTGATAGGCCAGCTGAGAGGGCGTACGCTGATTTTCAATTCAGCCTCCAGCTCATCGAGAATCTCGAACGGATCACGACCCTCGCGGTCGAGTTTGTTCACGAAAATGATCACCGGAGTGTTTCGCATGCGGCAGACTTCCATAAGTTTACGGGTCTGCATCTCCACGCCCTTGGCCACGTCGACAACAATAATAACCGAATCGACGGCTGTCAGCGTGCGGTAGGTGTCTTCGGCGAAATCCTGGTGACCGGGGGTGTCGAGAATGTTGATTTTATAATCGCCGTAATTGAACCCCATTACTGAGGTAGCGACAGAGATGCCACGCTGTTTCTCGATTTCCATCCAGTCAGAAGTGGCTGTTTTCTTGATTTTATTTGACTTCACGGCACCTGCGATGTGAATAGCGCCGCCAAAAAGGAGTAATTTTTCAGTAAGGGTGGTTTTACCGGCGTCGGGGTGAGAGATAATCGCGAAAGTCCTGCGACGGCTTATTTCTTCAGTAATATTTGCCACTGTTATTTGTTGATAAGGTTAATACATTCCACGAGGCTTTCCTCCCAATGGGGAATCTCCACCCCGTAAGTTGCTTTTATACGGTTTCTGTCTAACACGCTGTAATATGGGCGAGAGGCTCCCTGGGGATATTCCTCGGAGGGAATAGGAGTTATTTTAACATTTTTGTTCCCTGATATTCTGGCGATAGCCTTCGCAAAATCATACCATGAAGCCACCCCTTCGTCAGTGAAGTGATATATGCCTGAAACCCATTGGTTTGACTTGACGATTTTGATGATGGCTTTGGCGAGGTCGCGTGCGAATGTGGGTGTACCAACCTGGTCACACACCACTTTCACCTCATTTTGCTGGCCAAACAGCCTCAGCATTGTCTTGACGAAATTGCGTCCGTGCGATGAATAGAGCCACGCCGTGCGGATTATGATACTTTCCGGAGCGAGCGCAATGAGTGCTGTCTCCCCTTTACGCTTGGTGGTGCCGTAGTGCGAAATGGGGTTCACTTTGTCCGACTCGCAGTATGGACGGTTGGAAGTGCCGTCGAAAACATAGTCGGTTGATATGTGTATCACTTTTGCTCCATTTGCGTCAGCTGCCATAGCTATGTTTTTCACCGCGTTGAAGTTCAGGGCGAGGCATTCGAGTTTTTCATCTTCGGCACGTTCCACATCAGTGTATGCGGCACAGTTTATGATGTGTGTGATGTCGTTTTTAACCACGAATGTCTCCACCGCTTTCTGGTCGGTGATGTCGAGGTCTTCTTTATCAGTAAAGATTGAACAACCGGGCAGTTCCTGTTCAAGCAGTGATTTGAGTTCCTGCCCGAGTTGACCGTTGGAGCCTGTTACTAATAATTTCATATTGAGTGGTTGTTTTTAGAGGGCGTTCAATGGCGACACCCTTATATTATTTCAAGTTATATTTTCGCTGTAGCGTGATAAATTCCGGGGTGTTTTTATAATCGTTCACCCATGAATTGATGGTGTCACGCAATTCTTCATTTCCCGGTGCGAGAACCCATCCCTGAAACTGATTGAATGAAATAGGTGTGGATATGTCGATGTCGGGATATGATTCTTTTATCTTCGCGGCCTGTTCACGGTTCATCACGGCTTGCTTTATCTCCCCTAAAGCGGTGAGCATCCCTAATTGTTCGGCGCCATAGCCATGTTTGTCCATTATGTAGATGGTGTCACCTATTTCATGGGCAAGGTTTCTTATACGGTGAACGAAGGGTGAACCCTCTGCCACCCAGACTGTGTCGCCGGCAAGCGAGTTCTGCGAATACTGGAACAGTGTGTCGGCGCCAGCAATGTGTTTCCTCACCAGCACCTGGCGATCGAGATAGATGGGGTCGGTGAACAGGAGTTCCTCCTTCATGCTGGCCGTTGCGGGAATGTCGGATATGACGATGTCATAACGTCCCTCCTTGAGGCTGGCGAAAGCCGATGCGGGGGTACTGAAAGCTGAAATCTGCAACGGGCGGCCATGACGCGCGGCGATGGCTCTAATCAGGTCGTAATGGAAGCCTGAAAGTGTGTCATGACGTGTGGAGATTCCGAGCGGAGAAAGTTCGATGGCCACATTCAATGTGTCGCCGCTCGCCTTGGTGTCGTTATATTCAATTGATTCTGTTGAGCATTTTTTCACCATCAGCATCAGAGCTACCACCGCCACCAATCCGGCCAGATAAACCAATATGGATCCTCGTTTCATTTGAGCATGTTTCATTGTCGGCACTGTTTTAGTTCGCGAAATCCACGGAGATGCCAAACTGGAGTCTCCTGGGGTTGAGCGGATAATTGGGCATTGAGAAATAATTTGATCCGGTCAACCCCTGGTTGATATGGGTCATCATGACATAGAACCTCGCTTTTTTCAGTTTCATGTTGGCATAGAGATTCATGAAGGGGTAGTTTCCGCACAATTGGGCGGTCTGATTGTAGAATGTCATTGTGGCAGGTTGATACTGCACGCTTTTGTAGCGGGTGTAATAGTCACAGTCAACTCCCAACTGAACATCCAAAACATGGGCCACCTTGAAAAGGATGTAAAGATTGCTGTAGATGGCGAGTTTCGGAAGGGGTATCACGGACTCGTCAGATGTTGTCTGATAGGTGATGCGGTTGTTCCAGTTGAGTATGCCGGCTCTGAGGTTCTGTGTCAGCTGGGCTGAGAAAACCTGCACTGAGCCGGAGTGCTGAACCGGCAGACAGAGGTTATTGAAATAAATCTGGTTCTGAACGTTTTCCACGCCCGCATTCAGGGTGGTGTTGGAAAACGGTATGTGGAGAATACCCCCGAGTCTGAGGTTTCGGGTCTTGCCAAAGTCGTTGTGCCAGATGAAGTGGTTCGACACGTAGTTTTTCATCAGATATGGCGCTTCCGTATTGAGGAAGTGTCCGTAGCCCGACAAATCGACGGTGTCGCCGAACAATGGTATGTGGGTGTCAATCTGACCTTTGACGGCTATGTCGCCCACCACGTCGCCAATCATGCCGAATTCAGCCGTGGCGTTGTAGCGCAGAATTGAACCTTGAGTCTTGGTCAGCTGCGCTCCCACCCACAGCAGCGACTGGGTAACTTTGGGCGCAATTTCCGGATATGGATTCGGGGTGAGCCCTGACGGGGGCGTCGGCATTCCGGTGATGGTGTCGGGGTTTTGTCCGTAGTGTCTGATTTGATATTTGGCGTAGGCCGACAATCCTGCTTTGGCATATTTGTTGAATCCTTCCAACAGGCTGACACCCACGGCATTGGTGAATGTCCAATAGTTCGTGCGGTCGTCAGTGAATGAATTGCTGAAGTAGTGATTCTTCCAGAAGTTGAGCTCATCGGCGGCCGAGGTGTTTTTGAATATGTGCTTTGAAGCGTCGTAGCTGCAATTCCAGAAAAAAGTGGTCACGGGAATGAATTTCTTGACCTCGGTTGTGTCGTTGACAATTTCCGTTTCATGAAATCCGAGTTTGTAACGGTGGTTCATCATGAAATGTGTGCCGACTATTTTGGAATGTGATGCCGTAAGGCGTGTCGGAATGGTTTTGGGTGTGATTGAGGCGTTGCCACCCTGTAGCTGGGCCGGATCGGTGATGTAGAGTTCGTCGGTGATTCCACCATTTTCCTTATTCAGGAGATTGTAGTGGTAGAGGTAGCCTTGGAATTCGTAGCGCTCACCTATGTAAGAGCCGTTGAAGCCCCAGGTCAGGTCCTTGGTGTTCTGATAGTTATAGCTGCCTTTGGAGTAGAGGTAGTCGGCTATGGCCCCTACCTGGGCCCGAGGGTTGATGTTGCCCGAGAACACCGTTTGCAAACGGTCCTGGGCATTGTCGCGTCCACCTCCGAAGTTGTATGACAGTAGGGTCATCGGGATGCGGGTGTTATAGAATTTCTCCGTTTTGCCTGACGGCATCCATGCCGACAGGGCGTCGCGGAAAAAGAAATCGCTCTGCAAGGGCCTGTCGAAAAATATCAGGTTATAGCCCTCGGCCCCGAGGTTTCCGGTTGTAGCATAGGCCGATGACACCGCCGATGGTATGCTAAGTCGATAATAGTCAAGCATCAGAGTGTCGATTGATGCCGGCACTTGAGCCCCTGACGGCTGATTGATGGTCCACGCATATGACGGCGCGAGAACCGGGTTTTTGGCATTGACGCATAGCCCGGCGACACCGAGGCCTACAAGCGTAATGTATGATGTGATTCTTAACAATTTCATGCTATGATTTTGAATCTACAAAAGTACTAAAATTTCATGAATTATCAAAATGCAGATGCGCCGTCTTTTGGCTTCTGTTCAAGCGTTTCAATGCGGTGGCGGTAACGGTTTATCAATTCTGAACATTCCTCCCAGATGTAGTCGTCGGCCAAAGAGTGCAACACCCCGATATAATCGTAAGCATCAATAGCCAGTGACGGCATTTCGGGATCGCTGTCGATTGATGCGATCGACTTTTCGAGGACGTAAGAGAAAAGCTCCAGTGCCCGACGGTATTGCTTGTCGGAATATGCTTCTTCAGCGTCGCAAAATAGATTGTTAAGTTCCACGTAGTCCATAATATTGTCTGTTTTGGGCGCAAAGTTAGTGAAAATGTCAGTATATCAGACTAAAACCGTTAAATTAACAAACTGGAGCCGAGACAACTCCAGGTGAATAATTATATCAACAATTAACGATCATTTTCATGAGATTTCTTCTTGCCACGCTTATCTTCACGCTTCCGGCACTCGGTTTTTCGCAAAATCATAGATCCGTCGCTATTACCGATATGGGCTATGGCATGGTGAAAACAAATATAAATTTAAATTATGAGCATTCCTGGGGGCAGATTGACGACAATTTTCATGCCCGGGCGTCAATAGAGTGCATCAACACCAAATCTTTTTCTCTGACAGCTAATGCGAGATATAATTCTTAGAAACTGTTTAAATTTATTTATCGCAGGATTTGAGAAGGATTGTCATTTAGAT
>JAXJVW010000303.1:0-28418 GCA_036308365.1 Muribaculaceae bacterium | reverse complement strand
TCAGCTACGCCTACTGCTCCGACACTGTCTTTGACCCCCGCGTGGCCGAGGCGGTGAAGAATGTCGATGTCATTTATCACGAAGCGACCTACATGACCCGGGAGGCGGGGCTTGCCAAGGAACGTTTCCACTCAACCGCCGCGCAGGCGGCTGAAATAGCCCGGATGGCCGACGCGCGTCAACTTATAATCGGCCACTACTCCATGCGCTACGACAACACCGACGGACTGCTCGCCGAAGCCCGGCAGGTGTTCCCGAGGTCAATAGCCGCGAACGAGGGGATGCGAATCGACCTCTTTAAATGCGTCTGAATCGACCCTGCTCAACAGAATTTTTCGAACCGTTCACCGTAAACCACCATGCACACTGACACTGACGAAAAATACATGCGTCTGGCACTCACGGAGGCACGCAAAGCATTTGCCGAGGACGAGGTGCCCGTCGGCGCTGTCGTTGTAGCCGACGGAAAGGTTGTTGGCCGAGGCCACAATCTGACGGAGACCCTGGGCGATGTCACTGCCCACGCCGAAATGATGGCCATCACGGCCGCCGCGGCAACTTTGGGAGGAAAATATTTGAGCGACTGCACGCTTTATGTCACTGTCGAACCATGCCTGATGTGCTCCGGAGCCATTAGCTGGAGCCAGCTGCGACGCATTGTGTTCGGTGCTCCCGACACGAAACGCGGCTACCACACCTTCACCTCCCGCTCACCCTTCCACCCGTCGGCCGAAGTGACCGCCGGGGTCCTCGCCGATGAATGCAGCCAATTGATGAAAGATTTTTTCAACTCCAAACGATGATCCACAAACTACCGCAATCTACTGACTCACTGGCACTAAGCCATGCGTTGAAGCAACGTATACTTATCCTTGACGGTGCCATGGGCACCATGATACAGTCATTCGGACTACAGGAAAAAGACTACTCACCGGGGGGCGGATGCCACTGCCACGATCATGAGCTCAAAGGGTGCAACGACCTGCTGGTGTTGTCACGGCCCGACGTCATCAGCGACATTCACACAATGTATCTCGAAGCGGGAGCCGACATAATCGAAACCGACAGTTTCAACGCCAACGCACTTTCGCTGGCCGACTACGGCATGAGCCACCGGGCGCGTGAAATCAATCTGGCCGCAGCCAAAGTGGCCATCGGCGCACGCGACAACTACCGCGACAGCCATGGACGGATAGCATGGGTGGCCGGATCAGTTGGCCCGACGTCGAAATCGCTCACCATGGCCGCAAACCTTGGCGACGATATTGATTTCGCAACCATGGAGGAGGCCTACTTCACCCAGTGCGACGCACTTGTGGAGGGTGGTGTCGATCTGCTCATTTTCGAAACATGCTTCGACGCCCTCAACGCAAAGGCAGCGGTCAAAGCGGCCTGCCGGGCCATGGTCAATCAAAACCGACGGGTGCCGGTCATTGTGTCGGCCACCCTCAACAACAACGGCCGGACGCTGTCAGGGATGACACTCGCAGGCTTCGCGGCCACCGTGGCCCACGTCAGCCCGCTGGCCATGGGGATGAACTGCGGATTCGGAGCCGAGGACATGATCAAGCAGGTGGGACCTCTGGAGGAGTCGCCCTTCGCTGTCGCCCTTTACCCTAACGCCGGTTTGCCCAACGAGCTTGGCGAATACGATGAGTCGCCCGAACAGATGGTGGCCACCCTCGCCCCGCTGATCGACAACGGCATGCTCAACATTGTTGGCGGATGCTGCGGCACCACCCCGCAACACATCGGAGCACTGGCATGCTATGCCGCCGGAAAACATCCCCGGCCAATTCCCCGGCCCGCCGGCGAGCTTGCGCTCAGCGGTCTGTCCGTAATGAAGCTGAGCCAGCATGAATTCATCAACATCGGCGAACGCTGCAACGTGGCCGGAAGCCGCAAATTTCTCCGTTTGATAAAGGAGGACAACTACGACGAGGCCCTGCAGATTGCCCGTGACCAGATAAAGGCCGGAGCGCAGGTAATCGACATAAACATGGACGACGGCATGCTCGACACAACCGCCTGCATGAGCCATTTTCTGCGCATGGCGTCCACCGACCCCGTGGTGGCTCAAGTGCCGGTGATGATCGACTCATCTGACTTCGATGTCATTCGCAAAGCTCTCACCCTGATCCAGGGACGGCCAGTGGTCAATTCCATATCGCTCAAGGAGGGTGAGGAAAAATTCCTCAGCCACGCCAGGGAGATCCATGCCCTGGGGGCGGCCATGGTGGTGATGGCGTTCGACGAAACCGGACAGGCCGTCACCACTGAACGACGCATCGAAGTGTGTGCCCGCGCCTACCGTCTGCTCACCGAAAAAGCCGGCATACCGCCGTGCGACATAATCTTCGACCCCAACGTGCTCGCCGTGGCAACCGGCATAACCGAACATAACAGCTATGGTGTCGATTTCATCAACGCCACACGCTGGATAACCAACAATCTGCCGGGATGCAACGTCAGCGGCGGCCTGAGCAACCTCTCGTTTTCTTTCCGTGGCAACGAGCCGGTGCGCAAAGCCATGCACTCAATCTTCATCAGCATGGCCCGCCAGGGAGGAATGCGCATGGCAATCGTCAACCCGTCGGGAATCCAGTCGACCGAAAGCATACCCGAGGATTTGCGTCGGGCAATCACCGATATTCTCACTGACAGCGACCCCGGAGCCACCGACCGCATGATCGAGACCGCACGCAAGTATCTCCCCGAAAAGAAAGCCGCCTCAACGGCAACGGCTCAGAACACAGCGGCCGAACTCTCCCCGTCGCAAGCACTGGTAAAAGCCGTGACCGACGGGTCAACGGCCAATATCGACGCATTGCTGACTGAAGTGCTGAAGCAGGAAGGCTCAGCAATCAAGGTCATTGACAACATTCTGATGAAAGGGATGGACCTCGTGGGCACACGTTTCGGCGCCGGTGAGATTTTCCTCCCACAGGTGGTCAAATCGGCCACCGTCATGAAAGAGGCCGTGGCCTTCCTCACCCCATTCATTGAGCAGGAACGGGGGAGCGATGGAAACGATGCATCGGCCCACCTGACCATGGTGCTCGCCACGGTGAAAGGCGACGTGCACGACATAGGGAAAAACATCGTTGCCGTGGTGATGCGATGCAACGGATTCAACATCATCGACTTAGGGGTGATGGTCAATCCTCAGGAAATCATCGATGCGGCACTGCGCCAAAAAGCCTGTTGCATCGGGGTCAGCGGACTGATCACCCCCTCGCTCACCGAAATGCGCACACTGGCGGCGATGATGGAGGAGCAAGGGTTGACAATTCCGCTGTTCGTGGGTGGCGCAACAACGTCGGAACTGCACACGGCCGTGAAAATCGCCCCGCTTTACTCCGGTGCGGTCATCCACACAACCGACGCCGCTGACCTCGCCTCGAAGGCCAAACCTTTCGTGAACCCGTCAACGGCTGCCGATGCCATAGCGGAACTTAAAGCCGGGCAGGAACAGATCAGACAGCGCCACGAATCATCGGCGGCCTCAAACATGTCGCCACTCGAAGCCCGGAAACTCAAGCCTGACAACACCTCGTGTCCCCACCCGTCGGCATCCCCGCGGTTCGGGATGCACTCATTCAGTATTCCTGTAGGCCAACTTGCCGACATCGTGAACATGCGTCAGTTTTTAGCCGCATGGGGCATCCCGGCCAACAAACGCGACAGCCAGGAAGCGCGCAAACTCATCAGCGACGCCAAGGCAACACTCAAACAGTGGAACGACAGCGGAATATGTGTCACAGCGCGCATGGCCGTTTGCGAAGCCGTGAGCGATGACAATGACAACATTCTGGTTTACAACCCCGGAGACGATGCGCCTGCACTCACTTTCAACGCACCCCGCCAGCGCACACTCATGGAGCGTTCAGCCAACACCTTGTCGTTGGCCGACTATCTTCCCCCGAAAGATTCAGGCACACGCAACCCAATTATATTTTTCGCTGTCACAGCCACACAACATTTGCGCGATCAGCTGGTCAACGCCCCCCAATCCTACCCCGGAATGATGGCCGACCTGCTGCTGCACCGTCTGGCCGAGGCTGCCACCCAGTGGATACACACCAATCAGGCACACCAGCTCGCCGGTTTCGACACCTCAATGCAATCGATCCGTCCGGCCGTAGGCTACCCCTCGTTGCCCGACCAGCGTCTGGTTCTCGAATTTGATAAAATACTGAACTACAGCGACCTCGGCATCACTCTGACCGAACATGGAGCATTGAGCCCGTCGGCCTCAACAACCGGAGTCATACTGTTTCATCCCTCGGCCCGTTACTTCTCGGTCAAGGACGAGTAGATGTCATCGAGCCTCCGGACCGTGCTCTGCAAAGAGAACTTCTCAGAGATCAGATCAAAGGAGTTTTCCGAAATTGTTTGGCGTAAGCCCCTGTCACTCAACAGTCGGCGAAGACCATCAGTCAGTTGGTCGACACGTCCGGGTTCCATGAGCAACCCGGTCACGCCATCCTCAATGACCTCCGGAATCGACGCCACACGTGTGGAAAAATTCGGGATACCCCTCGCCATGGTTTCGAGAATGGTCATTGGCAACCCCTCGTTATATGAAGGGAGCACGTTGAGCACCGCGCGCGACAAAATCTGCTCCTTCAACTCACCGGCCGTCCACCCGATGTGGCCAATCCGGTGGGCTATACCCATATTCTCAACCATATCCCTGACATGGTCAACCTCACCGTCACCGCACAGGTTGAAAACTATGTCGCGGGGCAGCTCCCTGTCGAGATTACGGATAGCCTCAAGCAGCAGATAGGTTCCCTTACGCTCGCCGAGCCGCCCGAGAAACAACACCTCCTTGCGGTCAGCGTCATAAAGATTCTCCGGAAAAGTAGCCACGGCGTTATACAGGGCCATCACCCTCGCCTTGGGTGCCTTGCGCAAAATCATCGGCTCAAGCCGCCGGCTGAGAACAATGTTCAAGTCAACCATCTCCAGAATTGAATCGATCCATTTTCGCATAGGAGCGGAACACCCCTCATACCATGGTTCGAACTCAGCCCCATGATGATGCAAAACCACCGGTATGCCCATTCCGTGCAACATCCTGGCCAGCAGCCCCTTTCGGACAAAACTGCCACGTTCGGCCACATGAAGATGCGCCACATCGATTTTCTTACGCAATGCCAGCACCTGCCTCAATCCCTTCAGGAACTGCATCAACAGCCCAACCTTACCCGCCTCACAATGGGTAGCCACAAAGTAAAATTTCACATCATCGGGCCATCGGGCCACATTAAGATAGTTGTTTACCACTGTCACCATGCCACCTTTGTAGGTGAGGTCGGAGCAGCACATGAGCACATTCTTCATATGTAGAGTTTCTGAGAAACTGTTAAGCGAATAATTTAATTCCGCAGCGGACACCGGTCAGCACAAACCTGACCGACAACGCAATCCGTTCATCCATGAAATGCGAGGCCTGTCACTGCGGCTTCATGATACAAAGGTAAAACAAAAGGGAAAAAAATGCAAAATCTCGCCAAAAATTTTGCATATTCCGGAAAAAGACGTAACTTTGCAGTGTAAATTGATCGGGGTATTAGCTCATCTGGCTAGAGCGCGACACTGGCAGTGTCGAGGTGAGCGGTTCGAGTCCGCTATACTCCACCAACGGCAGATTTGGAAGCGATTCCAAGTCTGCTTTTGTTTTATTTATATATTCACTTTGCCAAAAACAGTGTTTAATATACCAACTCTATGAACGAGAATTAGGAAGTCTCCCCGGAGGGCGACTTCCTAACTCACGTTTCAACTATTTATTTATGAGAGCCTCAATATCTGGTATCACTACCCAATAGTAAGGACGAGGGATGTATGAATCTCTTTTCTGAGGTTCATTGATATAACACCCTTTGTGTGTTAAAAGGTGTAATGCTGACCACTAAAAGTGTTTAAATTGTGTTATTTCACCGGTTCGACGGGCAATTTCAGGGTCAAACCGTCGATAATGACCATGTCGCGGTCGGCGAGCTGACGCAAGGCTTCGGTGATGGATGACTGACGGACGGGGTCGGTGGGTGCGAGATGTTTCAGCATGTCACTGATGGTGACGGGCCCGTTTTTTTCAAGAAAAGCCATGACCTGCGGGAGTATCTCCTCTGGTTTAACCACTGTGGCGCTGCCGGATTGTTTCTTCGCATCGCGGCACAGGTCGCACTTGCCGCAGGGTGTGGCGTCGGTCTCGCCGAAATAGTTCAGCATCATGCTCACACGGCATTTTCCGGGTTGCCAGAAGTAGTTGCGCACGGCCTTGAGTCGGTTTTCCATCTTCTCGCGCATGGTTTCATAGATGGCCGTGGGAATGAGTATGTCGGAGGTGTTTTCGCGCGCCGTCGGGAAGTAGACATAGGGGGTTGTGCGTCGCGGAACGTAGTGAAGCACGTGCATGCGTGCCAGCAGGAGCAAATCGTCGTACACCTGTTGCTGCGTCACCCTGAGCGTTGTGCACAGCGATGATTCCGAAATATATTCATAATCGGCGAAGATGCCTGTGTAGGTGCGCAGAATCAGATCGAACAGCGCGGCGGCCCCGCGTGGCAGAGTGAGTCCGTAGAGTTCCTCGCGGTTCATAAGCATCATTATCCTTGAGCGGGTGTCGAAGTCGGTGACATATTCCAGATAGCCGGCCGAGGTTAGCAGCCTCAGTGCGCTCATGGTGGGTGCCGGCGGCATTTTCCTGCTTATGCAGAATTTGTCGAAGTCAAATTCGTAAACCTGCTCATAGCCTTCTCCGATGCCTACATTCAGACTCACGCACACTTTCTCGTAGACTTCACGGATGAATTCACGTGGGGGGAACGATTCGTTGAGTCGGCGTGTGAGCAATCCTTTGTCGGTGTCCGACACCAGGGCCACGGCCAGCGACTCCTTTCCGTCGCGTCCGGCACGTCCGGCCTCCTGATAATATTCCTCGAGCGATGGGGGCAGGTCGATGTGCACCACCAGTCGCACATCGGGTTTGTCAATGCCCATCCCGAACGCGTTGGTGGCCACGATGACTCTCGTGGCGCCATCTTTCCAGCTGTTCTGCCGCTCGTTTTTCTCCTCGGGCGACAGTCCGGCATGATAGAAGTTGGCCGAAAGCCCCTCGGCGATGAGTTCCTCGGCGATCTGGCGGGTGCGTTTACGCGACCTGACATAGACAATGGCCGATCCGGGGACCGACCAGAGGATTTTCATCAGCATGTGGAGCTTGTTCTCGGAGTAGCGCACCACATATGATATGTTTGGGCGGGCGAAACTCAGTGTGAACCTGCGGCCACCGTCACGAAACCTCAACACGCGGCAAATGTCATTGGCCACGTCGGGAGTAGCCGACGCCGTCAGTGCGAGCACCGGCGCATCGGGGAAGATATCGCGCAGACCTGCGATCTGGAGGTATGACGGGCGGAAGTCATAGCCCCACTGCGAGATGCAGTGGGCCTCATCGACCACGATCATGCTGACATTGAAGTCGCGCATGATGTTGACAAAACTCTGCGACTGGAGTTTTTCGGGCGACACATAGAGCAGTTTCACCTTTCCGTAGAGACACCGCTCGATGGCATAACGCTGCTCGCGCCTTGACAGGCCGGCATGCAGATATATCGCCTTGATTCCTCGGCCCGCGAGGTTGTCAACCTGGTCTTTCATCAGCGAGATGAGCGGGGTGACCACAATCGTCAGCCCCGGGAGTATCAGCGCCGGAACCTGAAAAGTGATTGACTTTCCGCCGCCGGTAGGCATCAGCCCGAGGGTGTCGCGGCCTGAGAGGACGCTGAGTATGATCCGGTCCTGCGGCTGGCGGAATGACGGGTAGCCCCAATGGTCGTGAAGCGTGGCAAGTATGTCAGCCTCAGTGAACATCAATCTCTTTGACAAGCAATTGAATAGCGCCGTTGCCACCATGCTGGCGGTTATCCTCGATGGTGTAGCAAATGTCGAACGACTTCTGGGCGTGGATATGCTCGAAGAACTGGCTCTTGTTGAAGGCTATGCCGTTGAACACTTTTCCGGAGGTGTCATCGACCAGCTCAAGCTTGATGTGCTCCATGTTGCGCCCAACGAGTTTGCTGGTTCCGAAGTCGAGCACATTGCGGGTGCAGAACACCGGCTTGGCGTTGCCCGGACCATAGGGGTTGAAGCGGCGCAGCAAAGCGATGAATTCGGGGGTGATGTCGGCGAAATTGATGTAAGCGTCGATGTCGATCTGCGGATGGAGCTGCGACGGAAGAATGTTTGCCGACACGAATTCCTCGAACCGGCGTTTGAATTCAGGGATATTCTCCTCTTTGAGCGAGAGACCTACGGCATAGGTGTGTCCGCCGAAGTTCTCGAGCAGATCGCGCGCTGACTCCACGGCTTTGTAGACATCAAAGCCCTGCACCGACCGCGACGATCCGGTTGCGAGTCCGTCTGACAGTGTCAGCACCACCGATGGCTTGTAGTAAAGCTCCGTGATTCGTGATGCCACGATTCCGATGATTCCTTTGTGCCAGTCCTTGTTGTAGATCACTATCGACTTCTGCTCCTGGAGTTTTTCTCCGCGCGCTTCGAGAATGGCGTTGGCCTCCTCGGTGATACGTTTGTCGAGTTCCTTGCGGTCTTTGTTATACTGGTCGATGGCCCGTGCCTTTGACAGGGCCTCGCTGAAATCGCGCGCCACGAGCAGTTCAACGGCCTCGCTGCCACACTGCATGCGGCCTGATGCGTTGATTCTGGGACCTATTTTGAAAATCAGGTCGCTGACCGAGATTTCTTTTCCTGACAGTTGGCAGATTTTGATTATCGCCCTGAGTCCGAGGTTAGGGTTGCTGTTCAAACGTTTGAGCCCATGGAAAGTCATGACACGGTTCTCATCGACCATCGGCACGATGTCGGCGGCGATGCTGACGGCCACCAGGTCGAGCATGCCGTCGAGTTCCGTGGTTGGAATGGCGTTGCTCATGGCGAAAGCCTGCATGAACTTGAAACCTACGCCGCACCCCGACAGATGCCGGCAGGGATAGGTGCTGCCCTCGAGTTTGGGATTAAGAATCGCCGTTGCGTTGGGGAGTTCGCTGTCGGGCACGTGGTGGTCGCAGATAATGAAGTCGATACCTTTGCTTTTGGCGTACTCCACTTCACCGTTGGCCTTTATTCCACAGTCGAGAATGATTACCAATTTCACATCCTGCGCCGCAAATTCGTCGATGGCTCGGCGCGACACGCCGTAGCCCTCGTCATAGCGGGTTGGAATGTAGAATTCCACATTTGAATAGAAGATGCGCAGAAACTTGTAGACAAGCGCCACGGCTGTGGTGCCGTCGACGTCGTAGTCACCGAACACCATTATCTTCTCTTTTGACCCCATGGCCCTGTTAAGGCGCGCGACCGCCTTGTCCATGTCCGGCATGAGGAACGGGTCGTGCATGTCACGTAGCGAAGGCCTGAAAAACTTCTCGGCTTCCTCCACGGTTGTGATGCCACGCTGAACGAGCAGTTCACTTATTGGCGGACACGAGGCGTACTTTGTCGCCAAAGCCGTCTGCGCTTTTTGTTCGTCGGATGTCAGGGGTAAGTAATTCCATTTACTTATCATTTATGTTGTTTTTTTATTAGCATGGCAGCGTCCGCCTGTCAGGTGTCGAACCTGGGGCGGAGGGGAGAGATGTGAGTGGGTCATGCGGCTCCGGCTTTCGGCTGGCATACGCCACATGGGTGGTGCTCCTTCGGGTCACCCGGTGACGGGATGAGCATCAAGCATATATATCTGAAGTCCATAACGGACTGTCCGTCAATATAATAAACCGCTTCAGACTTTCCGGTGCGCAGGAGAGACAGAATCAGTCTTCGTCAAGGGCGGTTATCATTTCACAAAATTAATCATTTTTTTTGGGATTCCGCTGTGATAATTATATAAAAATACATAAATCTACATCGGCTCTTTCTTTATCTGTCGCACCGCCCGTAAGGTGGTCTTCGGTGCCGGCTTCAAGGTGTGTGACCTCTTCCGTGTGTTCGCCGAGGCGGGCGCGGGTGTGCAGGGATGCGTTCAGGCCGGTGTGAAAACTACATTCTGACAGCGCATATTAAGAAAACCACATTCCGGTAGCATGTAAAAGTATAAACGGAGGGCGCGGCTATGATCAGCTTCGCGTCCTCCGTTTTATTATGTTTTCAGAGTGAGCTTCAGGTGTGTCAGCTACGGCTGTAGTTGGGTGCCTCGGAGGTTATAGCCACATCGTGGGGATGGCTTTCGGCGACACCGGCGTTTGTGATGCGGGTGAACTTAGCCGAATGCAGAGCTTCGATGTTGGCAGAGCCGCAGTAGCCCATGCCGGCGCGCAGACCGCCGAGCATCTGGTAAACCACCTCGAAGAGGGTGCCTTTGTAGGGCACACGGGCGGCGATACCTTCGGGAACGAGTTTTTTGGCGTCGGTTTCGTTGGCCTGGAAGTAGCGGTCTTTCGAACCTTTCTCCATCGCCTCGAGCGAGCCCATACCGCGATATGATTTGTATTTTCGGCCGTTGAAGATGATTGTTTCACCGGGTGATTCCTCAACACCGGCGAGCATGCCACCGAGCATGACGGAGTAGGCGCCGGCTGCGAGAGCTTTGACAATATCACCTGAGTAACGGATGCCGCCGTCGGCAATCAGGGGCACACCGGTGCCTTCCAACGCTTTGGCCACATCATAGACGGCGCTGAGCTGGGGCACACCCACACCGGCGATGATACGCGTGGTGCAGATTGAACCCGGGCCGATGCCCACTTTCACTCCGTCGGCACCGTTTTCCACCAGATAGCGGGCGGCGTCGCCGGTTGCTATGTTGCCAACCACCACGTCGATTTCGGGATATTTTTCCTTGATGGCGCGGAGCACGCCAATCACGCCGCGTGAATGACCATGCGCGGTGTCAATGACGATGGCGTCGACACCTGCCTCCACCAGTGCGTCGACACGCTTCATGGAGTCGGCGGTCACACCCACTCCGGCGGCCACGCGCAGGCGACCGAGGCGGTCCTTGCATGCGTTGGGTTTATCTTTGGCTTTGGTAATATCTTTGTATGTCACCAGCCCTATGAGCTTTCCGTCGTTGTCAACCACGGGAAGTTTCTCGATTTTATGGTTCTGGAGTATTTCAGCGGCTTCCTCGAGGTCGGTTGACTGGGTTGTGGTGACCAGGTTGTCTTTGGTCATCACCTCGTCGATCAGCCGGTTGAGGTCATGCTCGAAACGGAGGTCGCGGTTGGTGACAATACCGACGAGTTTCATGTCGTCGTCGACAACGGGTATGCCACCGATGTGATATTCTTTCATCATGTTGAGAGCGTCGGCCACGGTGCTTCCGCGTTTGATGATCACGGGGTCGTAGATCATGCCGTTCTCAGCTCGTTTCACCGCATGGACCTGACGGGCCTGTTCCTCAATGGGCATGTTTTTATGAATCACGCCGATGCCGCCTTCGCGGGCTATCGCTATGGCGAGCTGCTGTTCAGTCACTGTGTCCATGGCAGCGGATACGATGGGCACGTTGAGGGTGATGTTACGTGAGAATTTTGTCTGGAGATTCACCTGATAGGGAAGGACTTCCGAATAGGCCGGAATGAGCAGGACGTCGTCGAAGGTAAGGCCGTCCATCTTAACTCTGTCTGCAATAAATGATGACATACGATTTTTCGATTATGTTTTATTGCACGCAAAGATACTGATTTTTTGCGACACTCACAAATTTTGACTAATAAACCTGACTCCAGTATGTTTCAGGATTACGTCAGGATTATTCGATTTAGCGGAGGGTCACATGGACCGGTATTTCCCGATTCGATCATAAAGTTCCGATGCCGGTTTTCCCTGAACTAATGGCTGTTACGGGCTATGACTCATCGGTCGCCGGGGTCAACCTGACGCAATGACAGATGGTAGCCCCCGCCGGGAAGCGGTTGGGCCACCATTGGTTTTCCGTCGACGTCGGCTATGGGCACGGTCAAACCCTCGCGGGGCATCAATGTGGAGAGTGTTCCTTCGGGAAGCTCCGGAGTGAGCAGGTCGCCGTTGGTGAGCCTGACGGTGCGCTCGCCGAGCGGCAAATGGGCCTCGGCCTCGGCGGGGAGCACCACGGGCCATTGGGCGTCGCTCCGGTAGTACAGGGCTATCTGATTGAGCAGATGGACATCGTCGGGGTCGGGCACTCCGCGAGTACGTCCCAAAATCCAGTAGGGGAGCCCGGGGTCACGGGTGTAGTCAATGAACACCACCCCGCGGGGCGATTTGGTGTAATCGTCGAGAAAACGTGCGTATTCATCGTTCAGGCGCGACTGATATATGTCGAGCGTGAGATAGTAGGCCAGCGAAAGCAGGGTGGCCACGGTGGCGGTGATGTGGTTGAACAGCCACGGATAACGGCCGGAGACCACCCGTAGCGCGACGATCAGGGCGAACAGCTGGGCAAACCATCCGCTGCGGCCCACTATCCCCGACCACAGACCTATGACCATCGACAGCACCGAGGCTGTGAGCAATATCAGCATGGGCGATCGGAGCAACCGCGCCACTTTGGGCCGTCCCGCGCGGCTCAGGCTGACTATGGTCAGGGCCACGATCAAGGCCGCCGGCAAAAGGGTGCTCTTGAGCATGAGCGGAAACAGGGGGTCGTCGGCGATACGCTCGCCTCCGGCGCGCAAAACTATGCCGGGCGACAGGCTGACGAAAAGTGTGCCTGCGATGAACGGCCAGAGATAGACCGCGCGGATTTTGACACGGTCGGGGTCGCGGTGTGAAACAATCATGTAGAGCAGCAGCCCGACGGTCAGCGGAAGTGACGCCCCCTCATGCATGGCACCGGCCACACCACAAAGCAGCCATGCGGCGACAGGCCACCTGGGCGCGCGTTCACGGGTGA
This sequence comes from Muribaculaceae bacterium, assembly GCA_036308365.1. GTDB lineage: Bacteria > Bacteroidota > Bacteroidia > Bacteroidales > Muribaculaceae > CAJUPY01. The sequence continues at coordinate 15,514 of JAXJVW010000303.1, read as the reverse complement.
TGACGAGCAGCGCGGCCAACACCAGCGCCGAGGTCCACACATAGTTGAGCAGGCAGTCGAAAATGCACATTGAATCCCACCATGGCAACACTATCAGACACAGCAATGTGGCCACGGCGAACATATGGGGCATGCGGCGGGGTGAGGCGGCCTTGGCCGTCAGGGCGAACATGGCCACTGTCATGGCCGAGAAGAGCGCGGCGGTGATCCATTTGGGCAGAAGCGCCACCGGAGGCATCACCAGATTGGCCATCCGCCCGTTGACCCCGAACCAATGCCCGGCCAGAAAACGGTGATACTGGTCCCAGCTCAAATAGGAATGTTCGCCGGTGAAACACCCCATGTATGACAGGTCATCGCCTGAAAACGGGGTCAGATAGAGCAGTATGGCGATGAGCAGAAACAATATGACTGCGAAAAGCTTGTTGGCGCGGCGATGCATGGTCAGATATTATTTTGATTTCGGGATGTAATGGGGTTCATTTCGTGTCGATCCATTCCGACGGCTCGCGGCGTGACAGCCCGTAGGGCTCGGGCGATGGTTTGCGGCAGTATCCGCAGAAGGGAACCGCGCGGCGGTAGAGGCGGAGAATCTCCTTGGCCGATTTCACCTCCGACACTTTGAGACGGTCACCCTCCTCATGCCTGAAGTCGGTGCCGAAGGCTTTATTCAGATGTGACACGCAACCGCTGATTGAGCATGGGTAGATCCATCCTCCGATAACCGAGATGCACCCCCGGTTGAAGCATGTCATGTGCTTCTTGAAGTTATTCTTCTCTTTGTCGGGACTCAGGGGGAAGCGGAAGAATGAGCCTGAACATCCACGGTCGCCGTAAATTTCGGTGCGCACACCTTTTTCATGGCATAGGGCTATGATGCGGTCATAGTCCACTTTGACGGGATAGATGGTGATGGCGATGATGAAGTCAAGTTCACGGGCGAGGCTCCAGAACTCGTCGGACATACGGCCGAGCAGCAATCCGTTGGTGAAAATGTAGAGCCGTTGAGTGGGAAAATTCTCTCTCAGCGAGCGCATGGCCTGGGTCAGATGGGGGTAAAGGAGAGTTTCGCCACCGATGAGATAGGCCTTCGCCACCTGTTTGCCACAGGTGCGCCCGAGATGTTCCATCTCCTGACGGAGCAGGTCGAGCGCCTCGAACTGCCTGGGGGCCACCGGTGAATAGTGGGTGCAACCCTTGCAATTCAAGTTGCAATAGTCGGTGACCACGAACTCCAGCCTCAGCTCGTAGCTGCGTTGCTGACGGATGAGCGTCAGAAATTTCTTTATCTTGTTAAGCATTATGCAAAGATAGTCATATTCACCGAAAATTCTCCGAAAAGGGGAAAGAAAAAAAGAGAAGATGCCTCAATCGCTCGGGGCATCTCCTCTTTGTTATAGTTTAAATCAGGGATTCAGATCATTTCGCTTTGGTGAAAGTCACGTAGCGGTTGAGTTCGCGGCCTTTCACGTAAGGAGTGGCTTTGAACTGAGCTTTAGAACCGGTGATAGCGTTGTTCTTTTTAACTGCTTTGAAAGATTTTGAAGCAGTTTCTTCTTCGCCGATGATCTGGACACCGCCCATGTTGTCTGAAAGATACCATTTATCGTCACCGAATGATAAGCAGCAAGTTTTTTCGGGGAACAGGAAGGTGTTGTCGCTGAATGTGCCTTTCTGCTCATCAGTGATATCTTTGTTCAAAGCTGCTATTGTAGCGATCCATGCAACACCGTCGGAGAAGAATCCGTTACCGGTGCATTGGGGTTCGATATAAACGTTGTTCACGTCGGCGGCGTTGATTTCGATGTTGTAGATTCCGGGTTCGGCGAAGTTACCGAGGATGCCGTCAGGACCGTAAGGCTGGACCAGACGGTAAACACCTTCGCGGGTTGTGCTGCGCTGAATGTCGCAGTAAAGGAGCATCTGGTCGTATTTGTCGGCGTATGAATTAGAAGCACCGAGCAACCAACCGTCGAGGATAGCGGCGCGACCAACAGCTTCCCACTGGCTTCCACCGAGTGAAATTTCAGCGACAGTGGCTGCTGAGGCCTGAGCCTCACCCTTGGCAAATGTCACAACCATGATGGTGTAAATGCCTGATTCGCTGACGGGAACACGAACATCAGCGATGTCACCGCTTCCTTTGAGTTCAACGAAGTCAACTTCGCCATTGATGATAGCCTGCTCGAGAGCGTCGTTGTTGTTAGTGACAGCAGCGGCAACACGCGCGGTTTCAACATCGTCGCCGAGAGACACGTTGAGGCTGAGGAATGTCTGGTCCTCGGTGTCTGTGAAACGGCCAACGTATTCAACTGAAGCTGAGTAGTCAGTTATTTCAACACCGGGGAGAACGAGTCGCCAGTTGGCACCGTTTGAAACATAGTACCATCCGTCGGCATAGTCACCCACAGTACCCTGGAAAAGGAAACCAGCCTGTCCACCGGGCATGGTGATCACACCGTCCTTGTTGGTACCGCAGTAGCCGGCGGCGGCGATTGCGTCGAGGGGATTGTTGTTCTGGAGGAACTTGTAGGCTCTTGAAGTGAAAGTCATCACACCTAAAGATGCATCCCAGATCATGTTGGTGCAGAAAGTCTCAACGTAAACTTTGTCGGGATCAACAGCGTTGACAACCATGTAGTAGTCATCGTTTGAAACCATGTCGCCGGCTTCAGTGTAAGCGAACACTTTGGGTCCGTAGGGATTTTTAACACGATACAGACCTTTGGTTGTTTCGCTTTCCTGAACTTCAACTTCGTAGGTGAGCTGATCAATGTTGTAGATACCCATCATGATACCGTCGGTGTAGAGACCTTTACCAAGTGTGATCCAGGGAGCGGGACGTTTCACAGAGAACACGTAAGTGCTGTTACCATAAATGTTGCCATCCTGAATGGCGAGGGTGATTTTGTAGTTTTTGTCATATTCCAGCTGAGTAGCGTCGTAGCCGATTTTGAGGTCAGCTTCAAGAGCGCCTTCCGCGAAAGTAACCTGATTGGGGATGCTGAAAAGGCCTGATTCGTCCTGAGCCACCAGAGTCACAGTCGCAGGGTCAGATGATGACACGCGTGCAACGGGGATGCTGAATGAAGTCTGGTCATCTTTCACTTCGTATACCGGATTGGATGACACGAAGTAAGCACCGCTTGACTGAGCGCCTTCAACATAGCCGGCGTCTTTACCACCGTCACATGATGCGAAAGTGAACGCGGTGGCGGTGAGCATTGCCAGTATTGATGATTTGTATAATTTCATTTCTGATTGTATTTTTCAATTAAAAAAATGATTGGATCGAGGAGTGTGGATGCAGTAGAGAAGGTGTTGCGGATTACTTCACGGGAAGAGGACGAACACCTTGTTCGTTGTTACCTTCGGGGGTACCTGCGGGAGCTGACTGGCTCAGAGCAGGGTTAGCCTGCATTTCATTTTCAGGAATCTGCATGATGCGGACAGGATCGTTAGCAGCGATGTTGTAGCGCCATGTGGGCACACAGCCTGAGTTGCGACGGTCGATGCTTTTGCGCAGACGCATTGTGTCGAAGTATGCCAGACCTTCGCCCCAGAACTCAATACGACGTTTTGTCCAGATCAGATCCTGGATGTCTTCAGCTGAAGAGGCGTTGCAAACGAAGTTGGGGTTGCGGTAGGTTGTTTCGAATTCAGTGAGAAGTTTCACACCTTCAGCCACCTGATTGCTCATTACGAGACCTTCAGCGGCGATGTAGTACATTTCCTCGATACGCATCAAGGGGATGTCGTTGGCGTTCACGTTCTGGTTGAGCACACCCTGATAAGAGTTGAATTTCACGTTGGTGTGGGGAATGAGGCCTGTGCCGGTGTCAGCCACGCTACCGGTGCCATATTCGCCTACGAGATATTCCTGCTGAGCTTCGGTCAGGATGGGTGATTCGAAGTTTTCGTCGAGCCACCATCCTTTGCGCACGTCGTTGACGGGGATAGCGTCGTAGAGGTCAGTTGCGATTGCGCGCCATGCACCTACAGTAACGTAGCCGTAAGCGAACGAGCAGAGATGTGAGGGGTTGTTGATGATACCTGATGTAACAACACGGTCAGTTTCAGCGATTGCGATACCCCACATCCAGTTAGACTCTTCGAGGCTTGCGAAACCGGGTTTTGAAGCCTGTTCGATTGTCAGAGGTGATGCTGATGAAATTGCGATGGCTTTCTGAGCGTCCTTGGCGGCATCGGCATATTTACCCATGGTGAGGTTAACACGTGCGCGGAGGCCGTAGAGAGCGTCGAGGAAAAGCATACGGCGAGGTTTAGCGCTCACGTATGAACCGATTTTGGCAGTTGATTCCTCTGACATTGAGATGGCGCTGTTAAGGTCGGCCATGATCAACTCGTAAACTTCAGCTACAGTTGAACGAACGGCACCTTCGGCGGCAACAGTCTCATTGTTTTCCTCTGTCACGATGGGCACACAGGGTTTGTTCTCGTTGCCTTGATAGTTGAACTGGAACATCTGAGCGAGCACCCAGTAGTTGAAGGCGCGTATACCTAATGCCTGAGCGCGGAACACTTTCAGCTGATCGTTGTCAGTGTCGGCAGGAATTGAGGCGAGCACAGAGTTCGCAGAGAAAATCTGGTTGTATTCGTTACGCCAAACACCTACGTTTTCGTCACCGTTGGCGTTGATATCGCTCCAGTTTGACCAAGAAGCGAACCAGTTATAACCTACGTTACGTGAGTTGATGTCGGCGGTTTTAGAGTCCATACCGAGCATGATTCCGGCGTAACCGTAGTCCCAGTCGGTGCGTTCAGAGAACAGGGCGGTGTAGCGGCTGAAGTTGGCGGTGATACCGGTAACGCCGGCGAGAGCCATCTCAGGTTTAATTTTGAGCACCTCGGCTTTCTGGTCGCTGGTCACATAGTAACCTTCGTAAACAGTGTCGAGTTCGTTACAAGAAACGAGAGCGACACCCATCAGGGCCGATGCTATAACTTTATTTAGATTTTTCATAATTAATTCTTCAGTTTAAGTCGATTATACCGTTGGACTTAGAATGACAGGCGGATACCACCTGAGATTGAGCGCATGGTTGAGTAGTTGGTGTTAGACGCGGCGGTGTATGACTGACGGGGGTCGAGACCTTTACGTTTTGACCAGAGAGCCACGTTTTCAGCTGCGAAGTAAACACGGAGTTCGTTCATGCCGATACGTTCGGTGAGGTGTTTGGGCAGGGTGTAACCCAATGTGATGTTATTGAGTGACAGATAGTTGCTATTAGTCAGGAAGCGTGTTGAAAGGCTGTTCTGGCTGCTGAACTGATCTTCTGATGCCAAACGGGGAACATCGGTGTTTTTGTTTTCGGGGGTCCAAGCGTTCAGGATATCCTGGTGCCATGCGCGACCCATGCTGCCGGTAGTACCACCCCACATGAATGATGCGTAAGTGTTGTCGTAGATTTTACCACCCAACTGATAAGAGAAGTTGGTTGACAGGTCAAAGTCGTAGGCTTTGAGAGTGAAACCGAAACCACCATATGCTTTAGGCATGATGTTGCCTGTTTCCTTACGGTTGGTGTTGTAAGCTTCATTGTAGTAGTTGGTGTCGTATTCGTAGATGTCGTAGGTTTTCTCAACGGGCAGACCGTCTTCACCTGTAATGGTGCGGGTAACCTGACCGATCAGCTGCTGGTTCTGACGGAGGATGCCTTTAGCAGGATCATTTGCGGGAGCATCAGCTCCTGCGAGCACTTCGCCTTTGGCGCGGTACATGGCGTAACCTGTTTCGTGGTCAACACCGGCCCACTGAGTGAGATACATGTTGTAGAGTGCGCCACCTTCGTGGAAGATACGTGAACCGCTTAACCAGTTGCCATCAGCATCGACAATCTTCTCGTCGAGTTTGAGCACCTTGCTTGAAGGAATGGTCATGTTGGCGTTGATGTCGAGGGTGATGTTTTTGGTGTCGATCGGGCGGTAGTTTACTTCAAGTTCGAAACCGTTGTTACGGATAGAACCCATGTTCATCGGGATAGATGAATAACCCAGAGAGTAGGCGGTGGGCACATTGAAGAGCATGTTGTCAGTCTGACGATTGTAGTATTCGATAGAACCTGAGATCATTGATTTGAGGAATGAGAAGTCGAAACCTACGTTGAAGGCTTTTGACTGTTCCCATTTCAGGTCGCGGTTACCTTTGTACTGGAGGGTACCGTCGGTCCAGACGCCATCGGCGCCGTCGATACGATACTGGTCCTGATAAGCATACCATGAATATACAGTTGAACCGATCTGGTCGTTACCGTTTTCACCGTAAGAAGCTTTGAACTTCAACATGTCGAGCCATGAGCTCTGATCCTGCATGAATTTTTCGCGGGCGATATCCCAGCCGAAAGAAGCTGACCAGAAGTTACCCCAACGGTTTTCAGGAGCGAAACGTGAAGAAGCGTCGCGACGGAATGAAGCCATCAAGAAGAAGCGGCCGTCGTAGTTATATTTCAGACGTGAGATGATACCACGGTGAGAGAGTGTGCGGGCGTTACCGAAACCTTTCTTGGCGTCGATAGTGTTGTCAACAGCCCAGCTGTTGGGGTTGTAGAGGTTAGAACCGATTGCGGCAACAGTTTCCACGTTGTATTCCTGTGACTCGTAGCCGAGCATGATGTCAAAGTTGTGAACTTTGTTGAATGTGCGGGCGTAAGAGGCCATACCTAAGATGCTGAGAGTCTGGAAACGGTCATTTTCCTGCTGAGCCTGACCTTTGCTTGACTGGCTCTGGCCATACATACCGTTTGTGCGGTAGTGGAAGCGGGTGTTGTCGACACGGTAACCGATGGTTCCGTTAACAGTCAGACCTTCAAGAGGAGTGATGATGGCATACCATTTGCCGTCGAACACGTCGGCGAGGTAGTCTTGAGTGTCGTAAAGGAGGTCTGAAGCGGGGTTAGCCATGTTCATGAACACACGGGTCATGTTGGTTGACTTGCCGTCACCATAGTCATAGACGGGGAGACCGTAAACGTCGTTGTACATGATTTTGCCCTGGGCGTCACGCACGTAGATAGGATAGATAGGAGCGATTGAACCGGCGATGTAGAAGAGGTTGTCAGAACCTGCTGAGTTGTCAGTCTGACCATCGGGGTTACCTGAGTTGGTGTAAGCGTAGTTGATGTTGGTTCCGATCTTCAACCATTTTTTTGCCTGATAGTCAACGCTTGCGCGGGTTGACAGACGGTTGAAGTGTGAACCTGAGATGATACCTTCATCTTCGAGATAAGATGCTGACAGGTAGTAGTTGATTTTATCGCTACCGCCGGAGATTGAGAGGTTGTATTCCTGACGCATACCGTTGATGATTGACTCATCCATCCAGTCATCGGCCAGATAGTAGTATTCGCCATCAGAGTAACCGGGGGTCGCGTTGGGGTTGAATTTACCGTTCATACCGATGAAGTCCTGACCTTCGGGAACTGACCAGGTCTGGTAGCCGAGGGCGTTCCACAGACCGGCGTTGGCAGCTTTGTGAGCCTCAGCGGCTGACATGCCGTTGAAACCGGTCGCACCGTTATAGAGGGCCTGATAAACTGTTTCCATGTACTGACGCTGGTTTGTCACTGTGCGATACATGGGCACCTGGCGGCTGTTGCCACCCCAACGGGCGTCGAGAGTGATTTTGGCGTCGCCTTTTTTACCAGATTTGGTGGTAATCAAGATCACACCGTTGGCACCGCGGGCACCGTAAAGAGCAGTTGAAGCGGCGTCTTTGAGCACGGTCATTGATTCGATGTCCTGAGTGCTGAGGGCGGAGATGTCACCGTCGTAGGGCATGCCGTCAACAACATAGAGAGGGCTGGCCACGGCGTTGATTGTTCCGACACCACGGATGCGCACGGTAGGAGCTGAACCGGGCTGACCGTTGTTTGAGATGATCTGTACACCTGAAACTTTACCTGCGAGTGCAGATGTCGCATCTGACACAAGCGCATTTTCCAGCTGATCAGCTTTCACAACTGAAGCGGCACCGGTGTACTCTGATTTTTTGGTTTTACCGTATGCGACAACGATAACCTCGTCAAGAGCAGAGTTGTCTTTAAGTCGGACAACAATGTTACCGGGAACAATGTCAACTTTCTGAGATTCGTAGCCGACATAACTTACTTCAAGTTGCTTTGCCGATTGAGGAACTGAGAGGGTGAAGTTACCGTCCAAATCGGTGGTCACACCCAAAGTGGTTCCTACGGCACGGACTGAAGCGCTGGGGAGCGGTTCATCGTCCGAAGCTGAGAGGACAGTACCTGTCACTGTCTTGTTCTGTGCAAGAGCGCAGAGAACAGTCAGCATTACTGTCAGAAATGATAGAAACAGCTTTTTCATACTAAAATTGTAACGTAAATTAATAAATGATTAGTCTTCAAATTGAGAGTACAGCACGTGTTAATCACCAAAGTCAAATGTTAGATTAACATATATTCTGCAAATATAAGTAAAAATTTCCTATCTAAAACAATTTTAGATGAAAAAATTCATTTTTTAACACTTTTATAACTATGTTCTTAAACATAATTAAGAAATAGCCATATTTTCTGTATGGAAACATAATTTTAACCATGCATTTCGGCTAACTTTTAGTTATTAAGTTTTTAAGTGGTTTAAGTTTGAATGTGTTAGTTTGGACATCAACTTTCAAAATGTCACTTTTTACGCATAAAACGCCGTTTCAATTGCATAATGACAGTTTTGAGACCATTCAACACTCCTTATGACCGAAAGCCGCTTTAACAATATCAGTAAATCACGTTTTTCCTTACAACAGCAACACTTGCCAGGGGATCACAACCTCATAATCCTCATAGGATTACACATAATTATTATATGCCTGACAGTTTTATGGCTTATATGATGACGCGCACGATCTCCTATATATAATACACGATCTCCTATATATAATATATGTGTTGCACCATATATAATATACACATATATAATATACATATGTGTTACCACCAGGCGACATCCGTGCCTTGCAGGGCAGTAAGATCACTGAACCTTGCAGCTCTTGACAAAGGATTATTCAGCCTACCGAAAAAAAATACATTGGCTAACTCACTGAAAACATGACGCATAGCAGGGAAATTATAAAAAATATTTAAAACTCCGTGAACAATACCCTGTAAATGCTGTTATAATGTTAAAAGTTTAAAACCAAATAAACATCATTGAATTATGAAAAAATTCTTATTACTCGCAGTGGCAGGAGTAGCGTCACTTTGTGCTTCAGCACAGGTCTATGTAGGTGGTTCAGTTGGAGCCTGGCGTAATGGATCAGCTCATGAAACCCAGATTTCAATCATGCCTGAAGTGGGCTACACTCTTAGCGAAAAGGCCGACATCGGTACAACCATCGGCTGGAGCTACGACCATGTGACAGGTGTGAGCACCAACGTTTTCCAGGTAAATCCCTACTATCGTTATAACTTCTACCAGACCGGTAAAGTGAAGTTCTTCCTCCAAGGCGGTTTTGGCGTGGGTGTCGGCAAAACATCTTATTCTGAAGGTGATGACAGCGATACTGCCGTTATCTGGAACATCGGCATCACCCCCGGCGTGTCATACGCAGTTTCTGACCGTGTGACCCTTCTCGCCAAAGTGGGCTTCTTAGGCTATAAGGGCGCGAACGACGCCGCCAAGGATGGAGGCTACGCCGACGAATGGGGCTTCCACTTCAGCTCCAACGACCTCAGCTTCGGTTTCGTCTACAACTTCTAAACTTATTTACGGATAACTCCCGGTGACCGTGCCACTCTCAGTGGCGCGGTCATTTGCGTTATAGCCATCCGCTCCGCATGAGCCTCTTCCCTACCCCGGCTTAATGATCGCCCCGCCACATAGCCCGGGTTTATCCTCAACACCATGAACAGGAGCGGAACAGCAGCAGTGTCATGACCATGGCCTGAGGCATAAGCCTTGACACGTCAAGCTACAAGAGCACTCCCACTCACAGGGGGAGGTCATACTTAAGTTTGATTTTTTCATTCCAACAAGTAACTTAGGCCACACCTCATAACAATCGGGGCCCTGAATTCGCTAACATCCATCGGGCCGGGATACAATAAAAAGACAGAGCGCCGGGCTCACTACGAGTCCGGCGCTCATTATCATTAACTATTCAGTGATCAGAATTATTTGCCTTTTGAGAGCTGTTCCTTCAGAGCCGCGAGAGCTTCGATGTCACCGAGAGTTGTTTTTTCGATAGGAGTAGAAAGCATGGGAGCTTCTTCCTTGCGGGGCTGACGTTTAGCCTTGCGGGGCTGTTCGGCAGTCGCTGTGTCAGCTTTAGCTTCATCTTCGAAAATACGGCTGTGGCTGAGGATGATACGTTTGTTATCTTTGTTGAATTCGATAACTTTGAAGTTGAGTTTTTCGTCAACTTTAGCGGTTGTGCCATCTTCTTTGGTGAGGTGTTTGGGAGTAGCGAAACCTTCAACACCGTAGGGGAGAGCGATCACAGCGCCCTTGTCGAGCATTTCGATGATTGTACCTTCGTGAACTGAACCAACAGTGAAGATTGTCTGGAACACATCCCAGGGATTTTCTTCGAGCTGTTTGTGACCCAGGCTCAGGCGACGGTTCTCTTTGTCGATTTCGAGCACCTGAACATCGATGTTAGCACCGATCTGAGTGAATTCGCTGGGGTGTTTGATTTTCTTAGTCCAAGAGAGGTCGCTGATGTGGATGAGGCCGTCAACACCTTCTTCGATTTCAACGAACACACCGAAGTTGGTGAAGTTGCGTACTTTCGCAGAGTGTTTGCTGCCCACGGGATAGCGAACTTCAATATCTTCCCAGGGATCCTGTTTAAGCTGTTTGATGCCGAGGCTCATCTTGCGGTCCTCACGGTCGAGAGTCAGGATAACGGCTTCGATTTCGTCGCCGACTTTCATGAAGTCCTGAGCTGAGCGGAGGTGCTGGCTCCATGACATTTCGCTGACATGGATGAGACCTTCAACGCCGGGAGCGATTTCGATGAATGCGCCGTAGTCAGCCATAACAACAACTTTACCTTTAACTTTGTCGCCGACTTTGAGATCGGGATCGAGAGCATCCCAGGGATGGGGGTGAAGCTGTTTGAGACCGAGAGCGATACGTTTTTTCTCATCGTCGAAGTCGAGGATAACGACGTTGAGTTTCTGGTCGAGCTGAACAACTTCCTCGGGATGGCTTACGCGGCCCCATGAAAGGTCAGTGATGTGGATAAGACCGTCAACGCCACCGAGGTCGATGAACACACCGTAAGTGGTGATGTTTTTAACGGTACCTTCGAGCACCTGACCTTTTTCGAGTTTGGCGATGATTTCACGTTTCTGCTGTTCGAGTTCGGCTTCGATGAGCGCTTTGTGAGATACAACGACATTTTTGAATTCCTCGTTGATTTTAACCACTTTGAATTCCATGGTTTTGCCAACGAAGATATCGTAGTCGCGGATAGGTTTGACATCAATCTGTGAACCGGGGAGGAATGCTTCGATGCCGAATACGTCAACGATCATACCACCCTTGGTGCGGCACTTGATGTAGCCCTTGATGATTTCGTCGTTTTCGAGGGCCTGGTTAACGCGTTCCCAAGAACGTGAAGCGCGGGCCTTGCGGTGTGAGAGGATAAGCTGTCCTTTTTTGTCCTCCTGATTTTCGATGAACACCTCTACAACATCACCTACTTTGATTTCGGGGTTGTAGCGGAATTCGCTCATGGGGATGATGCCATCGCTCTTGTAGCCGATGTTAACCACTGCCTCACGTTTGTTGAGCGCGATGATGGTACCTTCGATTACATCTTTGTCCTTAACGGTGTTAAGCGATTCATCATAGGTTTTGGTGAGTTCCTCACGAGATTTCTCACCGGGGGTTTCGCCTTTTTCAAAGGCCTCCCAGTCGAAATCCTCGATGGGAGTGTTTTTTAATTCTTCAGTCATGTAAAAAGAATGGTTAATAAATAGGGTTAATTAAATCTGCTGCCCGAAGCCGGAGCTCCGGACGTTTTGCGTGTGCAAAGTTACGACTTTTCAAATGATTAGCAAACGTTTTCGCAACTTTTTTATATAATAAAATGAAAATGTGGGGAATTTTATGTAATTTTACGCCTGATTTTTATCGAGGAGTCACGGACATGGCCGTTCACCCACCGGCAGAGCCTATGCGCAGCGCCATCGGGACACCGCCGCCCTCACGCTCCGCGACAAAATCAGCGGGCCACGCATCCGTGCGTCCAGGCCCGAATTTCATCTCTTACCAACTAACACCCCTTAGAGTCATATGGCCAAAAACATAAAAGTAGGAATCACTCAGGGCGACATCAACGGCATCGGCTACGAAGTTATCCTCCGCACTCTCGAGGACAACCGCATGCTCGAGCTCTGCACGCCGGTGATCTACGGTTCGGCAAAAATAGCTTCGTTTTATCGAAAACTGCTCGAACTGCCACAAATCCCCTTTACCCAAATCGAGGACCCCGACCAGGCCGACACCCCCGCCAACTACATCATCAACGTTGTCGGCGAAGATGTCAGACCCGAACCCGGAGCTGAAACCAAAGCCGCCGGCGAAGCCGCTTTAGCAGCGCTCGAACGTGCCGTGGCCGATTTGAAAGAGGGCAAAATCGACATTCTGGTGACCGCGCCCATAAACAAACACAACATCCATGGCGACAACTTCCGGTTTCCGGGTCACACCGAATTTCTCGAGGAGGCGGCCGGCGATGGCCACCAGGCCCTGATGATCATGGCCTCCGACACCATGCGCGTGGCCCTGGCTACGGTCCACGTGCCCCTGCAGGAAGTGTCAGCGCTGATCACCACCGACCTCATAACATCGAAAATCGAACAGCTGGCCGACTCCGCCCGCCGCGACTTCTCGGTGGTGAAACCACGCGTCGCCGTGCTCTCGCTCAACCCCCACGCCGGTGACCAAGGGGTCATCGGAACTGAAGAAGCCGACATAATCAAGCCCGCCATCGAAGCCGCCAAAAACAAGAAGATACAGGTCTACGGACCATATCCCGCCGACGGATTCTTCGGCAGCTCGGCCTACACCCACTTCGACGCCATCCTGGCCATGTATCACGACCAGGGACTCGTCGCGTTCAAATCGCTCGCCGGCGCTAACGGCGTCAACTTCACCGCCGGACTGCCATTCGTGCGCACATCGCCCGACCATGGAACCGCCTACGACATCGCCGGCAAAGGAGTGGCCGACCCCGAATCTTTCCGTCAGGCCATCTACATGGGTATCGACATTTGGCGCAACCGCAAAAACTATCTGGAAATGACTCACAATCCGCTCCGCAAACAATACTTCGACCGCTCGAAGGACAACGTGGTGCTGGACCTCACTAAAGACGCTTGAACCACATGAATTTCGCTATCATCGCCGCCGGCGAAGGATCACGCCTGGCACAGGAAGGGGTGCAGCTCCCCAAACCGCTGGTCAACCTCAACGGCACACCAATGATCCGCCGGCTGATCGACATATTCCTCGAATGCGGGGCCGAATCAATATCAATCATCGTCAACAACGAAATGACACAGGTCAGAGAGTATGTGGAAAGCCTCTCGCTGCCCGTGCCTCTGAACCTCGTGGTGAAATCCACACCCAGCTCCATGCACAGCTTCTACGAAGTGAGCCGTGGATTCACCGCCGGAAAATTCATTCTGACCACCGTCGACACCATTTTCCGCCCGGAGGAGTTCAAAACCTATGTCAAAGCCTTCGAGAACGACACTCAGATGGACGGCTACATGGCCGTGACCTCGTTTATCGACGATGAGAAACCGCTCTACATCGACGTCGACGCCGACATGCGCATCACAGCCTTCCGCGACGAGCCGTGGGACGGGGTCAAATACATCTCAGGCGGCATCTACGGACTGACAGCCCCCGCACTGGCCACCCTCCAAAAATGCATCGGGCAGGGAGTGTCGCGCATGCGCAACTACCAGCGCGCCCTGGTCAGCGACGGCCTGCGTCTGCGCGCCTTCCCGTTCAAAAAAATCGTCGATGTTGACCATCAGGCCGACATTGTCACAGCTGAAAATTTCCTCAACGGAGAAAACTAAACATATCCCCAGAAACCATCATGTCAGACATCAAAATAGCGGGAGTCATGCGCGCCGGAGCCTACTCCCCCAACCACATAGGCAACGACACAGCCATCTTCAACGCCACGGTTGAGCAACTGCGCAAACGGGGCTGCGAAGTCACCATCTACAGCGAAGAACAGCTCATGGCCGGCGAAGTGAAAGAACGCATTGTCGTCAACATGTGTCGCGAACAACGCTCCATCGCCCTGCTCCAGAAAATGGAAGACGACGGATGCCTCGTCATCAACTCGGGCTACGGCATAGAGAACTGCACCCGCGAACGGATGACACGCATACTGCTCGCAAGCGACATCCCCTACCCCGACAGCCTGATTGTCAACACCAACGAAGTTATCCGCGACCAGCTCAAAGACGCCGGATTCACCCAGGCCTGGATTAAACGCGGCGACTTCCACGCCATGCACAAAGAGGATGTCAGCTATGTGCGCCATCCACAGGAAGCGCAGGAAGTGCTCCAGGAATACTTTCTCCGCGGCATCAACCGCGCCGTCATCAACCGCCATCTGGTGGGCGACCTGATCAAATTCTACGGCGTGCAGGGCACTCCGTTCTTCTTCTGGTTCTACCCCTTCGACGAAGGCCACAGCAAATATGGCCACGAAGCGATAAACGGCAAAAGCCAGGGGATAAAATTCGACCTCGACCGAATGAAACAGATCTGCCAGCAGGCATCAGAAGTGCTTGACGTCAAAATCTACGGCGGCGACTGCATTGTGTCGCCCGAAGGTGACATCCGCATCATCGACTTCAACGACTGGCCCAGCTTCGCTCCCTGCCGCGACGAAGCCGCCCCCCACATCGCCAAGTGCATTTTCTCCGCCATCAAAGAAAGAAACAAAAAGCAACAATGAGCACATCCGAAACAGAAAACTTATCATCACAAAAACCCTCCGCCTCATCATCCTACCGCGACTCACTCAAGTCAATGGACACGGAGGAACATATCGACCTCGCGTTCTATCGCCCCATAGGCTACGCCTGGGCCGTGATGGCCGCCAAACTCGGCATAACCCCCAACGCCATCACCATCGCCTCGATATTCCTGGGAATAGGTGCGGGAGTATGCTTCGGCTACAATTCCCTCCTTATTAATATTGTGGGAATGTTCCTCCTCATCTGGGCCAACTCATTCGACAGCGCCGACGGCCAGCTGGCCCGAATGACCAAACAATATTCCCGCATAGGCCGCATCCTCGACGGCCTGTCAGGCGACTTCTGGTTCGCCGCAATCTACATCGCCATATGCATCCGCGAGAACTACACCTCCGAACTGTTCATGAACCACCCCTGGCTCATATGGTTCATCGCCGTGGCAACAGGCGTCTGCCACGCCAAACAAGCCGCCATGGCCGACTACTACCGCCAGTTCCACCTCTACTTCCTTAAAGGCG
>JAXJVW010000302.1:0-12747 GCA_036308365.1 Muribaculaceae bacterium | reverse complement strand
GGCATGGATAGGGTGCACCTATGCCCACCGCAATCAAGTTTATGCTTTTCCCGAACGGCAGTGGCTCATCAACACAATCACACCGGCGGCGACACTGAGGTTCAGCACTCCGTTGGGCCGTCGGTGGTACACCTCAGCACGGGCTTCGCTCCGCGCACAACTGCCTACCCGGACCAATCTCGACCTCACGGATGACGGCAACCTCCCGGCTTATGAAGCGTTGCTGAACCGTTCATTCGATCTTCAGGCCGACAACATATTTCACACTACGCTCGCATTGACTGCCGCCCGATCACTTTCCCGACGACAAGCCTTGGGATTAACCACCATGGCTCAAGTTTCAAACCTCAGAGGCGGAACCTCGCGAAAACAGGTGACAATAAGTTTAAATTTCTATTTCTAAATATATTTCCATATGAATCTAAAAATCAAGACATTAGCATTTTCACTTCTGACATCGGCCTCAGCGATGGCCAACGGCAACTTCATCACTGACCTCAACAATCACCTCGAGCCACAGATAACTCCCGGAAAAGTGGTCGCAGAGCAGCAACTGCCTCAATTCAACTCAACCGTCGCCACCCTTTCCAACGGAATAAGACTCTATCTCCACCCTACCAAAGCTAATCCCGGACATGTGTCGGTTATGGCGGTCAGCAACGGCGGGTTCGCACAGAACTACGACCCGGCCAAGAAAGGGCTCTACAAAGCGTCGGAGGATATTGTTGACTTACTCGACTATGGGCCTTTCGACGGCGACAGCATCAAAAGTTTCCTGAAACGTGAGGGAATGAAATCATCTGTGAATATCGACAAGCAGCTCGAGGAGATGTCGGCATCAGGTCCGTCAGACAAACTCCCGGTGATGCTCAGTCTGCTCTATCTGAAAGCCACTGCGATGAAACCGAATGCCGAACGCATTGAAAACTATCTGACAAAGAAATCACGCTACGTGCGCAACGTGGCAAATTCACCTATTCTCGCCATGGCCGACTCCATTCACAGTGTCGTTTACCGCCGCCATCCGTTAGGTGAGAAACTGCATTATGCCGATTTCCCATCCGTTACTCCAGAGGCCATGTCGGCACTCTATAATGAGCGCTTCGGCGACATGTCCGACTTCAACTTCATCATTTCAGGCGATTTCGACCCTACGACAGCTAAATCATTGGCAGAAAAATATATAGCCTCACTTCCGAGCGCCGGACGCATGGAAAAATCAAAAGAGATCGGCTTTGGCTATCCCCAGCAAAACGACACACTCAGCTACTCCTACGAGATGCAGAAACCGATGGCCATCACCTATTCTTTCCGCAACGGCGACTGCCAGTACACCCTGCCTAACATACTCAAAGCTCAGATTTTCGGACTTGTGTTGTCAACGCGCCTCAACAAGGAGTTGCGTCACAACCGCGGCATAATCAACCACATCAAAACGCACTGCTCGGTGACCTGCGGTTTCAACGGCGACACCACCCCCGCTCAGTTCATCATGCCAACCTACATTCGCTGCACCCCCGGCAAAGAAGCCGAAGTTCATCAGGCCGTAAAGGCTGAGATTGAGAATATCGCCGGCAACGGTGTCACCGACGAGGAACTCAACAAAATCAAAGACTCCCTGCTGAAAGCCCATGCCGACCATCTCAATCAAAACAACTATTGGAACACCGTTCTGCGGGTCTACGCCCTCTACGGTTGCGACATGAACAGCGGCTTTGAAGATATAATGAACGGTATCGACTCCGGCTCAATCAGCGGTTTCGCAAACAAATACATAATCCCGGCCACCACCACAATCATGACCATGTCGCCGAAAGAAAAAGAGTCGTAACAAACCTCCGACGCTTTTCTTTCTATTCATCTAAAAAAAGAACTCATCAAACTTTCTCATATGACCGAAAGTTTGATGAGTTCATTATTTGTCAAGCAGTCTGTTGGAAGTCAACCTGCTAAAGCCAACTATTCCCAACAGCCATGATTTGAAGCATCACCATGCGAATGTAACAAGATCATGGTCTGAGTCACCTTCCCAAAATTTGGTAGGCAGATTGTCAGCATTGAAAACCCAATGATAGGTTTCCTCATATGTGTATGAGCTGCTTCCTTCCTTTCCTTTTTCGGTGTAACCCATAGGCAAATTCTTTGTGGATTTACCCAGAAGTCCGGCGAAATAAGCTACGCCCATTTCATCAATCTGTATCTGGAAGAAGTCTTCGAAGATCATGATGTTTCTTTTGTTTGCAACCGGATTCTTATATTCGGCATTGGTATAAGTGAAAGTGTATTCGCGATGATCTCCGTCTTTTTCGTCTTGTGTTACTGAGGCAATATCGCCATTTTTATATGTTATTTTGAAGTCATCACCACCTTCGGTGCGTTTAAGGCGTGTGAGCTGGCCGTCATTGTTATATTCGAACCACCACTCATCAGCGTCGTCTTCATCGTCGAGATACACCTGATAAGCATAAGTCACGAACCCTTGCTTGTTGAGTTCCATATAAATGTCGAAGCCATCCTCAGTATCATATGAGTCACGTTCTCTCATCATGACATTGAATGTAGCTCTTGACGGATTGAAAGATCCATACTCAAAAGTTATAATTGACGAACCGTCAACAATCTTTGCGAGTTGCCCCTTTTCATTAGTAGTGAAAGTCGCGCCGTCAACGTTTGAAGGCAATCCTTCGGTGAATACGTTTTCAATTGTGGGTCCGTCAACGTTTTCCGGGCCTTTGGGATCATCGTCATCGCTGCAAGAAGCAAGGGATAATCCGATGACTGAAACCAATCCCACTGCCAAATACTTGTAATTGTTATTCATCTTTTTCATTTGCCGAAGGACTCTCACTTCGGCCTGTTAATTGTGAGAAAAACGTGAGAGTCATACTTGTTGCCCGCTCCAGTCGGTTACGGATTTGATATTGAACTCATTTAAACTTTTTATTCGTTAACATTAACATTCGGTAAAAAGTTTAAATGAGTTCATTGTCCGAATTTACAACGAATGGAGATCGGGCGTAGGGTAAACGCTTTTCATTATTTCCGCATGCAAGCCACGATGACACTCTGCAGGTCTCTGTGAGCGACATGCCATTACAAAATTAGCCAAAATATTCTACTCCGGCAACCCCATGCTACATCTTGAGCAATGACGAACCGTTGTCGGAGTTGTTTAGTGAACGGCGCGATGAGCGGAATATAGAGCCAAAGTCCGCAGAATAGCTGACCGACAGAACAACCATGTTGGCATTATTCTTGATGTAGCGTTCCCTGTTGTAAGGGTTCACACTTGAATAGCCCCATGACGGATACCTTGTTCCTTTATTTTCGAACATATACATCCAGGTTGCTCCGAAGGTCCAATGCTCGCCAGGCTTATATTCAAAGCCCAGTGCATCGCCGTTCTCATCCTTGCCGCAATAATTTCCGTTCAGATATTTTCCGGGCACTTTACGCCAATACGAAATCGTGTAGGGCCCCTTGTTCCACCACAGTGAGAAACTTGCGTCGAACGTCGTCAGATGGTGACACCAATTCTCACCCATCGTCTCGTAGTATTCCAATCCCAAATTGACGTTGGCACCAAAGCCATATATCCCGCTCAACTTCAGGTTGAGGTTCGATCCGGCGAACCACGATTTTTTCGCGTTGACTGATTGGGTGAGGAACAATTTGTCACCGAGATAGAACATGTCGTCCATCACGAAATCATCCACTGTCCTGTAGGTCATGAGCATCGAAGCACTGAATTTTTTATACTGATAAGAAGGCAACAACTGATACACGAAGTTTTGCGACACTTTCAAATCAGGATTGCCATTGGAAATCAAGTAGGGCGACAGTTGCTGCGGGTAGTCGGTGAGGGCTGTCAGCGACGGTATTCTCGGAGAGTATTGAAACGCGCCGGTGAGGTTCCACTTCTGCGACATGTTCCATGAGAACCTCACGGTAGTCAGGTTGCGGATAAAATGGCGTTTGTTAAGGTCGTTCTTTATCCAATAGAGTTTCGCACCGGTGGCCACGGAAAAATAGAACTTGCCAATCTGCTGTCCCAACCGGGCATAGACATAATTATTATTCTCGGTCAGCACCGGTTCATAGTCGGTGGTGAGATATTTGTTAGTGCTGTGCGACACGGTGTTCTGATAGCCCGTCGACAACGATGTCTTGTCGCTGAAGGTGTGGGTGTAGCTGATTTCGCTGATGAGTGAACGTCGGCGGCTGTCGGCGTCCATCACATAGTTTGATTCAGAGCCGTCAGCATAGAAAAACCTGTTGCTCCTGCGATAATCGCTTGAGCTTATTGTTCCGACCACCTGCACCTCCAATGCATTCTTTTCGTTGAAATCTTTCTTGAAAAATAAATCGAGCGACGGATTAATATCTTTACTTTTGGAGTATCGGCGGTTCTCGTATTCTCCAATATATGAATCGATTGTGTTTGCCAGCATACGACCACCGCTGTAGTTCGGAGTCATGCTGAATGTCGCGGAAAAAAGGGTGTTAAGGTCAGGGCTATAGTTATATTTGAATCCTACGTTGTGATTGTGGTAATAGAACGGCTCGCGGTCGTGCTTTTCAAGGTCAACCCTGAAATCATCGCCAATGTAGCTTTCTTCAGTGTTATCATAGACCTGCTGATAATTTCGCCATGATGGACTGTAGTTCAGGGTGAACTGCGATGGTCCCTGATGGTGAGAGGCACGCACGTTGCCATACACGAAAGCCGTGCTGATTGCGCTTCGTCCCCACAGATAGACTTCTCCGCCGTCATTCCGCTTTTTGAGCGTGATATTCAAAAAACCGCTGTTGCCACGGTCAGCGTAACGCGCCGGGGTGATTCTCGAGAACTCTATTTTGGCAATATCCTTAGGCTGCAACGCGTTGAAATCATCAATTGAGGATGGCACACCGTTGATGAGTATCACCGGAACTCCGCCGTCAACAGTCAACGACCGATTGATCGGATTAGCTTCCAGGCCGGCAAGCGGAAGTTTTTGGAACAGGCCTATGGCGGTTGACGACGCTTTCACGTCGGAGGCTGAAGGAAAAACAATGGTGCGCCCTTTGGCGTCAACCATGGCCTTGGCCGTCACTTGAACCTCATTCAATGCGATACCCTCTGACAGATAGACAGTTCCAACGTTGACGTTTCCGTCAGATTCAATCACAATTTCAGTGGTTGCGAATCCGGTCATGGAAATTTCAAGTGTAAGTTTCGACTTGATGCCGGTTGAAACGGCGAATGCCCCGTCGGCGTCAGTGGTGACGCCATCAATGTATTTCGAGGCTGACAACAAACGGCAGATAGCCCCGACAACAGCTGTTGAATCTCTGTCGGATCTCACTTCACCTTGAACTGTCCTTGCGGTAATGGCTGATATAGACATCATTACAGCCGCAATCAAAAAAACAAAACGTTTCATAAAATTAGAGTGTGATTGAATTTAAACCAATTTAATATAAGTGAGTGAGTTATGAAACAATTTAAATTCAAGAGCACCCTCAGAAGAAAATGTTTTTAAATTCAGGATATTTAATTGACATAACTTACCATATCTGATAACAAAGTTAACATAATTCTTTTGAAATGTGAAACTAATACTTATTTTTTCTCTCAAACACACTGATTCGGCACCTCTTCACAGTTTCCTTCAGGTAGTATATGTAAATTACATGTGGATATAAGTAACTGCTTCAAAATAAATCATACTGAGTCGGTCACGTGTGGGAATAAATTCTTAACTTTGCACTGTGCCAGACGCATGACTGTCGGGGAATATTATTCTCACACATGCCGAAGCGTATTTTTTCAATTTTCATTGACCATACATTAATTATATAATGCAGTTCGAAAACAAATCAAACTCCACCCAGGGAAAAGGTGGCGGCAACAGGCCGCAACATGAGTCGATGTACGCCACAGGAGGGCGCATTCAGCCCCGTGACACTGAAATTGAAGCCGCCGTGCTCGGAGCATTGATGCTCGAGAAAGACGCATACACCGAAGTGTGCGACATCCTCAAACCTGAAAGTTTCTACGAACCCGCCCACCAGTCGATATATTCAGCCGTGCAAAACTTAGGCGCCAAGCAGGAGCCTATCGACATGCTGACCGTGACCGAGCAGCTGCGTCAGATGGATCTGCTCGACAAAGTCGGCGGTCCGATGTACATCGCCGAACTGACCTCGCGTGTGGCTTCGGGAGCACACGTGGAATATCACGCACGTATCGTGGCTCAGAAATATCTCGCACGTGAACTGATACGCTTCTCTTCCGAAATCGAGGCCAAAGCGTTCGACGAAAGCAACGACGTTGACGACCTGCTGCAGGAAGCCGAAGGGAAACTGTTCGAGATTTCGCAACGCAACGTCAAAAAAGATGTGACCCAAATCGATCCCGTCATTCAGCAGGCACTTGAGCAGATTCAGAACGCCGCAAACCGAACCAGCGGTTTGAGCGGACTCGAGACAGGCTATCACGACCTCGACCGCATAACCTCAGGATGGCAGAATTCCGACCTCATCATCATCGCCGCACGTCCGGCAATGGGTAAAACGGCTTTCGTGCTCTCAATGGCCAAGAACATGGCCGTGAACTATAACACCCCGATCGCAGTGTTCTCGCTTGAAATGTCGAACGTTCAGCTTCTGAACCGTCTGATAAGCAACGCATGTGAGCTCGAAGGTGAGAAAATCAAAAGCGGCCGACTTACCGAAATGGAGTGGGACCAGCTGATGTCGCGCATAAAGCATCTCTACGGAGCGCCACTGTTCATCGATGACACACCTTCACTGTCGATTTTTGAACTCCGGACAAAAGCGCGCCGACTGGTCCGCGAGCACCAGGTGTCAATGATCATAATCGACTACCTGCAGCTGATGAACGCCTCGGGAATGAAATTCGGTAGCCGTGAGCAGGAGGTCAGCATGATTTCACGCTCGCTCAAACAGCTCGCAAAGGAGTTGAACATTCCAATCATAGCCCTTTCGCAGCTTAACCGTCAGGTTGAAAACCGAACCGACGGCAAAAAGCCACAGCTCTCCGACCTGCGTGAATCGGGTGCCATTGAGCAGGACGCCGACATTGTGTGCTTCATTCACCGTCCGGAATATTACCTCAAGAGCGGTGTCGACGCCGAAGGTCGCGACATCCGTGGCAAAGCTGAATTCATCATTGCGAAACACCGTTCCGGCTCCACGGCCGACGTCGACATGCGCTTCCGCAGCAAATTCGCCCGCTTTGAGAACTGGACCGAGGAAAACTTCGCCACCACCGAATCAGTTGTAGGATCACGGTTCAACGATGCCGCCCAAGGAATATCATTCAACGACGGACAAGCCCCGTCACAAAAAATCGACATCATGCCCGACTCCGGAGAAACCCCTCCACCCTTCTGATCATCAATGCATTAATATAACGCTAAAGTGACAGCACGCTACGAAATACGGCGTGCTGTCACTTTTTATGCCCCATATTTTAACAAAAATGGAATTACGGTTAAACCTTTTTTATTTAACCGTTGTTAGTAAGGTATAAAAATCGAAAACAAATAGACAGCTCAAATCGAACAACAGAACAAAAATATAATTAATCACAACAAAACAACTATTTATATGAAAAAAGCAGTTTTAATGATCGCGATTATGCTGGGTAGTTTAGTAGCGTTCGCTCAGAAAGTAGACAAGAAAGAAGTTAATCAACTCAAAGCATTCTTGTCACAGCCTGCCGCTGAATCAGGCACTAACGCACAAGCACTCCGAATTTCGGACCTCAACTCTCCTGCCACATGGGAAGGTGTCAAAATTGTTGACGGACATGTGACAGCGATTGAATGGAAAGACAAAAAACTCGCCGGTAACCTTGACCTCTCAAACTTTACCGCCCTTCAAAAAGTTGACATTCAACGTAACAAGATAGCATCACTCAGTGTCGCCGGCGACGCCGCTCTCACTGAACTCAACGCTCAACGAAACGTTCTGACTTCGCTCAATGTAGCAGGTGCAAACTCACTGGCGACAGTGAACATCTACAAAAACCGTCTGACCGACCTGGAAATCACCGATACTCCCTTCCTCCAGACAATGAACGCGTCGAACAACTATTTCGTTCAGCTGAACTTCTCAAACTGCACCAACCTCAAAACTCTTAACGTGCAGGGCAACCACCTGGAATCACTCCTGATCAGCGGTTGCACAAATCTGAAAAACCTCTATGCCGGTTACAACAAGCTCACCGCGCTCAACCTCATGGGTGTTGAAAACCTTCAGAACCTCAACATCGACGACAACGAAATCACCACAATGATCGTTTCCGGTCTGCCCGCTCTGAGCTCTATGGTTTGCTCCGACAACCACATGACAACCCTCGGTGTCCGTAACTGCAACGCCCTGCTCGACCTCGTTTGCTCTTACAACGACCTGACCACTCTCGATGTGGAAGGCTGTCCCAACATCATCTTCGTTGACTGTTCTTACAACGACCTGACCCGTCTCGACCTGTCCAATCAGACTTTCCTGCAGCGTCTGCTTTGCAACAACAACCAGCTCAACACTGTAGATGTGTCATTCGACTCAGCCCTCACCTACATCAACTGCCGATTCAACGTTATCACCGACTTCCGCACCATCGGATGTGATAACCTCAGAATGGTAGCCTGCCAATGGAACTACTAACCGACCGATTCTATAAATAGGAGGCGCCTCCGCATGACAAGGTTCATGCGGGGGCCGCTTTTTTTTGACATAGCCTGAGAGCCTCCACGTCATGGCGTGGAGGCTCTCAGCGTGTGACATGCCCCCAACCCACATCCCCTACCCCTTGACACAAGCACTCCCGTCAGGCGCCGGCGTCTTCCCCATCACAACTTTTTTCAGAATATCATTGGCTAAAATAATTATTTTTCATACTTTTGTGAACGATTATGGTAAATAATAAACAGAAATCAGGCCTCAGCGACCGTCTCCGAAAATATATGCAAGCCAACTCCTTGCGTATCACCCCGGAAAGAGAAGCCCTTTTTGAAGCTGTAACCACCTTCAAAGGACGTTTCACCGTCGATGACCTTGCTGATTATTTCACCAACTACAACTTTAAACTCAGCAGAGCCACTCTCTACAACACGATCCATCTGTTTGAACTGGCAGGCATTGTGCGCCAACACAAAATTGTCAGTGACAAAGCCGTTTACGAGGTGATCACCGAATCGACACCTCTCAGTTGCTTTCAGGAAGTGTGCACCGTGTGCGGCAAAATCCGTGACTTTCCCGACTCAGAGATCACCCGACTCATCCAAGCCCGTAAAAGCCGGTTTTTCCGCCCTGAATACTACACGGTCCAGATCTACGGAATCTGTTACGGGTGTCTCCGCAAACAAAAAAAAGCCAATTCAAAATTAACTAACCAATAGAGATTTTTTAACATTATGAAGGTTGACGTTCTGCTCGGATTACAATGGGGCGACGAAGGAAAAGGTAAAGTTGTCGACGTGCTGACCCCACGCTACGACATCGTGGCCCGATTTCAAGGTGGACCTAACGCCGGTCACACCCTGGAGTTCGATAACAAAAAATATGTGCTCCGTTCAATTCCGTCAGGTGTGTTCCAAAACGGACGTATTAACATTGTAGGCAATGGCGTGGTTCTCGACCCGGTGCTTTTCATGGAAGAAGCCATGGCCCTGGAAGAAAGTGGCGTGGACATCAGAAAAGCGATTAAACTCGCCAAGAAAATTCACCTCATCATGCCTACCCACCGTTTGCTCGACGCAGCCAATGAAAAAGCTAAAGGGGGAGCCAAAATCGGTACGACAGGAAAGGGTATCGGCCCGACCTACACCGACAAAACCAGTCGTAACGGCTTGAGACTCGGTGACACCCTTCTGCCCGACTTCAAAGCGCGCTACGAAGCTGCCCGCGACCGCCATGTTGCCATGCTGCAGTCAATGCAGGCCGACATCTCCAACCTCGCGGCACTCGAAGAAAAGTGGCTCGCAGCGGTGGATTATCTCAAAACCTACGACATCGTTGACGGCGAACAATTTGTCAACAAGGCGCTCAAGGCTGACAAACGGATTCTTTGCGAAGGCGCGCAGGGAACCATGCTCGACGTTGACTACGGTTCATATCCCTTCGTGACTTCAAGCAACACCGTCACTGCCGGTGCATGCACAGGTCTCGGCATTGCGCCCAACAAGATTTGCGACGTGTTCGGTATCTTCAAAGCCTACTGCACCCGCGTGGGAAGTGGCCCGTTCCCTACAGAACTGTTCGACGAAACCGGTAAAAAAATCCGCGACTTAGGCCATGAATATGGCGCCGTGACCGGCCGTGAACGCCGTTGCGGATGGATCGACCTTGTCGCTCTGAAATATGCCATCATGATAAACGGTGTGACTCAGCTGATTATGATGAAATCAGACGTGCTCGACGGATTCCCGACTATCAAAGCCTGCGTGGCCTATAAAACCAACGATGGGGAAACAATCACCGACATGCCCTACTCCATCAACGATGGCGACGTGACTCCCGTCTACGTTGAACTTCCCGGATGGAACACCGACCTGTCAAAAATCAAATCGGAAGATCAGTTCCCGGAGGAATTCAAAAGCTACATCAAGTTCCTGGAAAAAGAGCTCGAGACCCCGATCACAATCCTCTCGGTTGGTCCCGACCGTGAACAAACCATTGTCAGAGAATCATTCAAATCATAACTGACCGACATGACAGTCACCATGACTCTCCCCGCCTCCCTTTCAATCACGGAAAGCCTGAGTGGAAAGTCATGGCACAACGTCACGCCGGCACAATTCAACACCTGTTTCTATTACCTCAACACGCGTAAAACACTCAAATTATGGCTAAAGTAAAACCATTCCGCGGCATCCGCCCACCCAAATCAATGGTAACCGAAGTGGCTTCACGCCCCTACGACGTTCTTAACTCCGAAGAGGCGCGCGCCGAAGCTGAAGGTAACGAAAAATCGCTCTACCACATCATCAAACCGGAAATCGATTTCGAACCCGGAACAGATGAGCATGACCCTAAAGTCTACGACAAAGCGGTGGCGAACTTCAACATGTTCCGCGACAAAGGCTGGCTTGTGCAGGATGAGAAAGAAAAATACTACATCTACGCCCAGACGATGAACGGACGTACCCAATATGGCATTGTGATCGCAGCCAACGTCGACGACTACATGAACAACCGTATCAAGAAGCATGAGCTCACCCGCCGTGACAAAGAGGAAGACCGAATGAAACATGTGCGCATCAACAACGCCAACATCGAGCCGGTGTTCTTCGCATTCCCCGACAATGAGAAACTCCAGGAAATCATCAACACCGTCACTGCCGGCGAACCTGAATATGACTTCGTGGCCGAAGATGGTTTCGGTCATCATTTCTGGGTTATCGACAGCGAAAACATGATCAGCGAGATAACCGAAGAATTTGATAAAATACCCTATCTCTACATCGCCGACGGACACCACCGCACCGCTGCCGCCGCACTGGTAGGCAACGAAAAAGCCAAGGCAAACCCCAACCACCGCGGCGACGAGGAATATAACTATTTCCTGGCCGTGGCATTCCCCGCCTCACACCTCAAAATCATCGATTACAACCGCGTGGTCAAGGATCTGAACGGTCTGTCACCGGAACAGTTCATTGAAAAAATCAAAGAAAACTTCATAGTGGAGGAGAAAGGTGAGGAAATCTATTCTCCCGCCAAACTCCATAACTTCTCGCTCTACATGGGTGGACGCTGGTATTCGCTCACAGCCAAGGAAGGCCGATATAACGACGCCGACCCCATCGGCGTACTCGACGTCACCATCTCAAGCGACCTGATTTTGCGCGACATCCTCGGCATTACCGACCTGCGCTCTGACAAACGTATCGACTTCGTTGGTGGCATCCGCGGTCTCGGTGAACTCAAACGCCGTGTCGACTCAGGCGAAATGGCCCTGGCCCTGGCCCTGTATCCCGTGACCATGCAACAGCTCATCGACATCGCCGACAGCGGAAACATCATGCCGCCGAAAACAACCTGGTTCGAGCCCAAACTGCGCTCAGGCCTCGTGATCCATGAACTGAAATAAGCAATTTTGACACATCACATCATATGCAATGGAGACGACTGTAAAGCCGCCTCCATTGTTTTTACACCCCCTCCCTCAACACCTATGGGAAGAGACAAACTTGATTTAAGAGGGTGTTTAATAACATACCCGAAACAATAGACAAATTAGGTCTGTGGCCGACAATACCGGTGTCAGAGTTCATCACCATGATGATAATTTCAGCCGTATACTTCTTTCAGGCCCGGTAGCATTACCGGCACAAAAGCGCAAGACATGCATGTGCCGAAACGACAGTGCGAGCGCAAACGAAAACGCCGCAAATCTTAAATTATTCTGAAACATAGCGAATTGAAATTATTTTACGATGATTTGATTCATGTTTGACAATCACAAAGATACACATTATTTCCATCTTATCACTCCCCCGTTAATCTTTGTTAATCGACTAAAATACAACCTATTACCTCACTCCAAACAGACACCAAACAAGTCGCCAAGATTCAACACCGTTGAGGCCAACCGATCATCCCGACTACAATTTTATCATCAATGAAATTTATTTTAGGCCCGTCATTAGCGATAATTAAAAAAAAAATTGTAATTTTGCACCGGAAAACGAAAATCGCATAGATTAAAATTTCCCAAACCAAGGTAGGTCCGGTAGC
>JAXJVW010000301.1:0-1882 GCA_036308365.1 Muribaculaceae bacterium | reverse complement strand
GGATAAGGAGGATATGCATTTCCCTCTTCACCTCGGTGTGACCGAAGCCGGCGACGGCGAGGATGGCCGTGTGAAAAGTGCCGTGGGCATAGGTGCCCTCCTGATGGAGGGCGTCGGCGACACCATCAGGGTTTCGCTCAGCGAGGATCCCGAACTGGAGATTCCCGTGGCCCGCGAACTGGTTGATTATGTGACACGCAGAGCCTCACTGCCCAAAATCGAACCTTATCTGTCAGCCCACCACAACCACATCATCCCCACCCTCCCGGCGACTGTGGCCGTGGGCGGAATGGGTGGAGACAATCCCACGGCGGTGGTCGGAGTGGATTTCATTCCCGGTCAGGGCACTCTGCGGATCGACGCCGCGGAGGCTATTGATGAAAAAGCCGTAATTGACCAGGCCGTGACATCTATATTGGTCCACAGCACCCATCCCGACAAGGTGGCGTCGATTCTGGCCACCCTTCACAAGTTGCGCGACATCGCACCTTCCAAACCGGTAGCCGTGGTGATGGAATATGACGGTCAGTCACAGGCCGACACAACGCTCCATGCGGCCGTGGACTTCGGCACACTGCTGATGAACGGTTTCTGCAACGGCATAGCCATCAGCAACAGCGCCATGTCGGCTAAAAGTCTGAACTCTTTGGCTTTCACCATTTTACAGGCCGCACGCCGACGATTCACCAAAACGGAGTTCATTTCGTGCCCGAGTTGCGGTCGCACTCTTTTCGACCTTCAGGACACCTTGAAAAAAATCAAAGCCGCGACAGCCCATCTGCCAGGTTTGAAAATCGGTGTCATGGGATGTATCGTTAACGGTCCGGGGGAGATGGCCGATGCCGACTACGGCTACGTTGGCGCCGCCGCCGGACATGTTTCGCTTTACCGTGGCAAAGAATGTGTCACCAAAAATATTCCTGCCGACGAGGCTATCACAAAACTGATTGACCTGCTCAAATCTGACGGAAAATGGACCGACCCATTCTGACGACCGCTTCCAACGGAATGAAAATGCTGGTGATGAACGTCCCCTCCGCACCTGTGGAATATTGCGGGGTGCTCATCAACACCGGGAGCCGCGACGAAACAAGTTCGGAGGAAGGGCTGGCTCATTTCATTGAACACACGATTTTCAAAGGCACTTCATCGCACAAGGCCTCCTTCATCTCAGCCAGAATTGAGGAGGTCGGCGGTGAACTGAACGCCTACACAACCAAGGAGGAAACCGTGGTCTATTCCATCATACCCCACGGATTTCTCTCCCGGGCTATCAGCCTTATCAGTGAAATCGTCATCGACTCGCAATTCCCCGAAAACGAAATAAACAAGGAGCGCGAGGTCATCCGCGAAGAGATCCTGTCATATCTCGACTCCCCCGCTGAATCAATCTACGATGATTTCGACGAACTGCTATTCAAGGGAAATCCGTTGGCCCACAACATTTTAGGAACCGAGGAATCGATAAACCGATTCACACCTGAAATATGCCGAAACCATCTCACCCGGTTCTACACGGCTCCCAACATGATATTTTTCTATATGGGAGCGACGACGCCCGACAAAGTGGTGCGTCTCGCCGAACGGTGTTTCGATGGCATTCCAACCGCTCAGGCCCCGCTGAAACGCTCATGTCCGGTGGTTCTCCCTCCGGCGCATAGCATTCAGCACACCGAAACCCATCAGGCCCACACAATCATAGGGGCACGCATTCCGGGAATGTTTTCCAAGGAGCGGCATGTCTACGCCATGCTCAACAACATTCTCGCAGGTCCCGGCATGAACTCCATGCTGAACGTCAAACTTCGCGAAAAACGGGGGTTGGTCTACTCCGTGGAGTCATCCACATCGGTCTACACCGACTCTGCCGCCCTGACTATCT
>JAXJVW010000300.1:0-1120 GCA_036308365.1 Muribaculaceae bacterium | reverse complement strand
TACAAGCAGCATTTCATGGGAAAAGATTATTTCTGGGTGCCCGAGTCAGGAACGTCGATGTCGTCGCCGTTAGTCGCCGGTGGAGTTGCCCTGTGGCTCGAGGCTGATCCGTCGCTGAAGGTTGAGGATGTGCAGGAGATATTGCGTCGGAGCAGTCCATTGCCGTCGTATGCCACCGATCCCCGTTGGGGGTGTGGAAAGTTCGACATGTATGCCGGGCTTCGGATGGTGCTCGAGGAGTCAGGACTGGAAAATGTCAAGCCGTCGGTTGCACCAACCGTGGAGCGGGTGGGGGACCGTTTGAGGGTTTTGTCGCATGGCGACCGGCCCGTGGTCTGTGCTCTTTATGACATCAGTGGCTGTTTGATAGAGCGGCGTGAGTCATTGCGAGTGGAGATGGATCTGGGAGGTCTGACCCCCGGCGTTTATCTGTTGGAGGTCAGATTTGGCGACAGCCAGAGAGAGATTGTCAAATTGATGAGATAGGGTTCTGATTATGAAGTGAATCCCCAAAAAATGAGGGTGTGTCAACCGTGAAGATGACACACCCTATTTTTTTAATCAGAAATACTGCAAATTAGAGCAGTTTCTGGAGGAGCTGCATGTTGTAAGCGCGAGCACGGCCCATCGCAGTGAAGATGTCGATGAGGGCCCAAACGCCGCAACCACCTGCAGTTAACAGTTTGGCAACGCCGAGACCGGTCTGACCGAGCATGAAACGGTCAACACCCCAACCGCCGAGAAGCCATGCGATGATGAGCATGGTCATGGGTGATTTGAAGTTAGCGCTCATGATTTCGTTAGCACGGTTTTCATTAACCTGTTCGAGCATTGATTTGATTTGGCCGATGTTAGCCTGATCGAATTTGTCACCGTTCGCAGCGATGAACTGGCTGATTTGTTCTTGTGTCATGATTATGAAATATTTTAATGTGGTTAAAATGATTATATTGTGCAAATATAACAGGTTTTGTGAAATAAAACAAATTTTCTTTTAATAAAAGTGAAAATAATGTTTCAAAAAGCAGAATATATCTTTAATTCAGTAGTTTAGGCCCCAATTCTGATGGGTTGAGGCCTTAGAAACAGTTTAAAATTTATTTTATCTTGTCTTTGAGAG
>JAXJVW010000299.1:0-1671 GCA_036308365.1 Muribaculaceae bacterium | reverse complement strand
TTTTGGTGGTACTTAAAATTACTCATTTTCTGCCAATTAGGCAAGAAACCATGTCGTTTTTTTATGCCCTTTTCTCTCAAATAATATACTTGCGAAACTTAAATTAGTGACTAATTGACACCTAAGCAGGAACTAAGCTAATGGTAATCCCAACGCTAATAAGTTCAAACCAATGAGCATTGAAAATTATCTTTTGTGCATAAGCCGTACACCTTTTGTTGATGCGACCTCGTTTGTGGTTGCAAATTACGGGAGATTATGGTATCTTTGTCAAAAAATAGTTCGATTATGAGTACAGTGATATTGAAATGGAATCCGGGCTTCTCATCATATACGATGATACGTTTTCTGAAAGATTTGGAAAAGTGCACTATTGGTGAACGTGACGACGTGGGCATGAATTGGTCAGTGTGGGACTTTGACCAGGTGCATGAGGGCGACATTTTCTATATGCTGAAGGTGGGTTATGGTCAGACGGGAATTGTGGCGCGCGGCACCATCACGTCTGAGCCCTATGCCGGCGAGGATTGGTCGTGGCGTGGCCGCCCCACAAAGTATTGCGACTTTGACTACGGGTTGATGATAAATCCTGACGCATATCCGCTTCTCGACTCGAAGGCTTTGACACAAGCCATTCCTGACTTTGACTGGACCGGAGGCCATTCCGGTGTGGTGCTCAATGATTCGCAGGCGACGGCGTTGGAGACGTTATGGAATGAATATATGGCCCATCAGGCTGAGTACTTCGATCGGGCCTCTGACCATAATCTGTTCGTTGAAATGCCGCAATTCGACGATGACAAACTCCCATATTCTTTCGAAATAGAAGGTGACTATGACGGGGGATACGAGAGCGCTACCATCGAACTGATTTTCACAAAGGATGGGGTAAGGCACATTCTTCGGATTTTCAATTATGAAAGGGTTTTAGGTAAATTCGGAGTGAAGTCATGGCGCGCCTTACGACTTAATTTTCTGACGAATTATCCCACCGCTGAGAGCCTTCAGCAACTCTGCGCAGATCTTTTCAAATGCCAGATTGACTTCAGGGCAGACTTTCGCAAAGCTGATGAGTAGAGCTCGGATTGTATGAGGCATAACAGCAGCTCATTGCAGCCTTCAGTCAATGGGGATGCGTTTGATAGCGGGTCCAGGATGTCGCGTAATTCGGTCGCAACTTCGTCGTTAATCGAAATTCGATACTGTGTGCCGATTCCTGCGAGATTTAAAAGAGTGGAAATCATGTTGATGTAATTATAATAAGTAACTGTTGAATATTATTTTATATTAACCGGTGAACTTATTTTGATATTTCTCCGGCGTAATTTTTAAATCTTATCCTCTCATCATCGGTCACTTAGCTCGCTAAGCACCCTCTTCTTCGAGGGAAAATCTTCTAAAAATTCCCCTCGGATAAATATCAAAATAATTTCCACCAGTCTCTTATTTTTATTCTCCTTCATTAGTGTCCACTAAAAATTTTGGAGGGCACTAATCAAATAATAAGTTAAACAAATTCGGTTCACTTGAACCATAGAGCACACTGACATCGTTGATATTCTTTTTGTCGAAGAGATCTCGGAGAGGAGTCTTGTCAGTCAGCGAGATTCCAAGAATCTGAAGGACTTCATAGACGCTCCGTTCCAGTTTCATATCGTGCTGCATTATTGC
>JAXJVW010000298.1:0-4713 GCA_036308365.1 Muribaculaceae bacterium | reverse complement strand
TTGAACGCCGAAGGTGTTCAGATTAAGTGCTGAAAGCGTCCACCTCGATTTGACGAAATACAAGGGCATCCGCGAGCACCTGCCCTACGTGCATAGGATC
Source organism: Muribaculaceae bacterium (assembly GCA_036308365.1). Lineage (GTDB taxonomy): Bacteria > Bacteroidota > Bacteroidia > Bacteroidales > Muribaculaceae > CAJUPY01. The sequence continues at coordinate 4,613 of JAXJVW010000298.1, read as the reverse complement.
ATCGACAAGTTCCACGTCATCAAGCACGCCAACGAGGCCGTCGACAAGGTCAGGAAGGCCGAGGCCAGGGACAGGCCGGTGCTGAGGAACACGAAGTACGTGTGGCTCAGGAACGAGGCGGGCCTGACGGATCCGCAGCTGGAGGTCAAGCGCAATCTGGCGAAACAACGGTTGAAGACCGCACGGGCGTGCGGGATGCGCGAGACCCTGCAGGACATCTACGCCGACAGCGCCAGCCGGATGGAGGCGGAGGCGGGGTTCAAGTCGTTGTGCTCGTGGATGATGCGTTCCCGGTTGGAACCGATGAAGGCCCTCGCCAGACAGTTCCGCCGGTGCTGGGACGAACTTCGACCGACCATACACGAACGCGATCCTCGAATGGCTCAACAGCATCATCCAACACGTCAAGGCCCGCGCCCGCGGCTTCAGGAACATGGACCACTTCTCCACCATGATCTACCCGACCTGCGGCAAACTCGACCTCAAAACAGTCACCGCCTGACCGGATTTACCCACACCAAACAGCGAAAGGCCATAATTATTCATTATTGTGGAGTGCTAGCCTTGATTGTTAAGAATGGGTTTAAGGAGCGGCGAAATGGCAATGTCTAATAAAGAAATTATTAAGCACCTTCCGGATTGGATCGCAGAAAAGAAAACAAGTTTCTTCTTCGGCTCGGGTACGTCTGCTCCTGGTATGCCTCTAATGAATGATTATGATCCTAAAGATTTGCTGGAAGAAGTAGTGCAAAGAAATAAGGCTTTAATAGCGCATGATCCTGCTTTATTTATTGAATGGGTGGAATCTAAAGATAGCAGGTGGAATTCACCGCTTAAAAAAGAATATAATCACTTTTGTGGGCAAGGTGGTGTACAAGCTGTGCAAGACTTTGTTGAAACAAAATTTCATGAAATACAAAGCACTGCAAATGAATATAAATGTTTTATGAATAATATTCTTTCCATATTAAACAATGTGAATTCGAGAGAATTGCATAAAAATATTAATATTTTTTCAACAAATTATGATTTATTCATTGAAGAAGCAATTGATGAAATTTATGGAGAAGGAGGGTCTGTTCCTTTTGTATTTAATGATGGTGCCAGAGGATATTTTAAGAGACTATTAGATAGCTCAAATTTTGATACCATGACTGCTTATAGAGGTCGTTTTGATAACTATATAGATGAGTTACCAGCAATTAATCTTATTAAAATTCATGGATCTGTAAATTGGAACGAACTCTCTGCTGATGCGATTCAGATTCAAAATAATGTCGTTGAGGACATTGATGTGTCTGGAAAAGGAATGGTGGCGCCTAATGGTCAAGAACCAGAGAACACAACATTAAAAAAGCACTATTATGAAATGCTGCGCTATTTTGAATATGAAATGTCGGCGAGTTGGGAGAATGGCTCGATACTGATAGTGCATGGTTTTTCATTTGGTGATGGGCATATTGCCAAGGCGTTGAAAAGAGCGTTGGAGAATCGTGCGCTAATGGTTGTCGTTGTGGCATATAGAGATGCTGACGTTGAAACAATTAGAAAAAATCTCACTAATTGTGGTTTAAGGAACAATTTATACTTCTTAAGTCCAAAAGATTTTGTCTTCCCTGGTGAAGATTTCAATCGTTTAAATTTGAGTAATTTAAACAAAATAATTACTGGCGAATTAAATTGTGCGTAATGGTGGAGGAAATTGTGGAGCAGAGTGAAAAAGAACTTGGGGTTGTTGTGTCAGTTGATGCCGATGAGGCGACTATTGGCATGTACAACGTAACTAATGGTACTTCTTTCTTTATGGATGGTGAGGAGATAAACGGAATAAAGGTTGGAGCATATGCGATTCTTAAGCAGGGGCGGAATCGCATTGTTGTGACTGTTCTATCGGAAAAAGTGCGAGATCAGCTGAATACCATTAATTCAAAAGAATTTGATAATCGCTTCCATGCACAATCTATTCAGAGAATAGTGAAAGTCAGATCTCAGGGTGTGATCAAAGATGGACACTTTTCTTTAACAGGTGCTGTCGTCCCTATGGTGGGTAATGTTCTTGTTTCCGCATCTTCTGAAGATATCGCGGATATTTTTTCTCGCGGTGTTAAAGAATGTGAATCGGTAATCATAGGGCGCTCTCTTATGGAGAATCAGCCAATTAGGATTCCTGTGAATGATTTCTTTGCTTCGCATATTGGCATTTTCGGTAATACTGGAAGTGGAAAATCGAACACCCTGCACAAGCTGTATCTTGAGTTATTTAATTCGAGGTATGGTTCACCGGCATTGGAGAAAAGTAGCTTTGTTGTCATCGATTTCAATGGTGAATACGGAAGCGGTTCGGCTTTTAAAGACCATCATATTCAACTTTATGATGGAGTAAAGAAAAAATTTCCAATTGATGAAAATTTATTTTTTGATATAAATACATTGAAAGTTTTGGCTAAAGCGACTGAGAATACACAAGTGCCTTTTTTGGCTCGTTCTCTAAAAAAATGGCGAGAAAACCGTGAATATGCTTCGATGGAAATAGGTCTCTTAAAGAAATGTTTAACGTCTTGCAGCATTGACCTTATCGAAGAATGGCGTGATGTGGCGAGAAGTATTTTACAAGAGGGATCTAATGGTGAAATTGATTGTATGAATGTGCTTGATACCGTTAGAACATTTAAAAATGATTTAATGTATATATTGGAGGATGGCGAAGAAGAGTATATTGACAAGGGGGATTCTATTGATGGGTGTAAGTATTCTAATTTGAAACTTGATTCTGTGAAGCGAGATTTAGCAAAATGCGTGAGTTCTTTTAATCCATGTGTTTCTTTTTTGAATTTTATAAAATTTCAGAAAATATATGACGCGAAATATATGGGCATGCAACTTGATTGGTTGAGGCCTGTCGTAGGAAGAATGGAAAGAGTCGTCAATTCCATAGAAAAGTATGCTGAAATAAAAGGAGCTAGTGGGTGTTATCTAAAAGGCATCACTGTTTTCAACTTAAAAAACGTTGATGCGGAATATAAAGAAACCTTTGCATTGTTAATTGCTAAGATGTTCTATGAGCGGAAAAAGAAAGATTCGAACAGTGTTTCGCTTCATCTAATAATAGATGAAGCGCATAATATTCTTAATTCTTTTAAATCATCTCATTCTGATATCTGGGAAGATTATCGTCTGTCGACTTTTGAGTCAATGATTAAAGAAGGCCGAAAGTATGGTTTCTTCCTTACGATTGCGTCTCAACGTCCAGCAGATATTTCTCCAACAATTATGTCTCAGATTCATAACTATATCGTTCATAAGTTAGTGAATGACAAGGATTTGCAAATGATGGAGAACACGATGCCAACTCTTGACGCGTTCTCCAAATCACGAATTCCTACTTTAGGTAAAGGCGAAGCCGTGTTGACTGGTCGCGCTTTCGGTCTTCCCTCACTCATCAAAGTTGATTATGAACCGTATTCGCGTCCTGATTCCGACGATGTTGATTTGATTAAAAAATGGACATCCAAAGCTGATAATACTGCTTCTGCGAGCGATACGTACAGTGGAACGCAGACTTTTTGAAGATTGAATAAACGGATCTTTGCGGGTTCGGTTCCGAGGGGCGGAGTCGTATCGAACGGCTACCATTACCTCCGCGCCAGGCTCGGCGTCGACAAATACGTCGGGCTGGCGCGCTCGAGTAACTGAAACATTTTCCATCCAAGGGTGGCGTGGATAACGTCTTATCAAGTCCTCGCTTAAAACTGACTTCTAGTATTCCTCCATTCCCATCTATCTCCCTGTGTCACGTAACGTTTCTCGATAATCCAAAAATCTGTGCGATCGCTGACCCTGCGCGCGCTGATTCTTCATATCGAAATCACCGGCACATCCTACTGATTGGCGTTTTCTGAATCATTGCCATTATTGTTTTTAATTATTGTTGAGAGCTATCTATATGGAATTGCGTATTGCTCATATGCGGATAAATCAAACAATGCTCTAATGAAGACTTGAGAGACTTTGTTCCTTTCTTCGGGCTTTAGTGTGGTTCTACATTTGATGCATAAATCGCAAATAGGGGCTTCTGAATGCATTGTATATTCGTTTTTGTTATTTGGATAATCACATATCAAGGAACCGGCATACCGTACTCCATGTATTTCTTCTCTCGAAACATGGAACATGCGCTGCACAACGTATCTGAAGAACTCTCGGATAATAAGAAAGTGCGACTGGCTCAACAATTCCGTCGCCGATACGCGACGCACATCGACGAATTCAGGAAATTCATTGCAAGCGCAAACGTGGCAATCGACGGGGACTATCGGGAAGCCTGGCACGCATAGGCAGCGGAACTGCCTCCCTGCACAGGGGGATCGAATTTGCATGTGCTCATTGCCAATAGCCCAGCACCGTCGCCAGAATCGGCGACCGGCGCAAACGAGAATTGAGCCATATAACCATGTCGCTCCGACAACAAGGGAACGCGTGTGGTCAGCACAGCTGAGTATTAAAAACAGTGCGGATCCAAGGTGTCGCCAATCAAATGCGCTACGGGGTTGCTTGGGATTTCAGGGAGTTCGGAAAGCCGGCAGACGGCGCCCTTGCCGCTGCCGGCTTGAGCT
>JAXJVW010000297.1:0-5952 GCA_036308365.1 Muribaculaceae bacterium | reverse complement strand
GCTCCCCTACATTCATGCCGATCCGGTGCTCTGCAAGCTGCTCGAGGAGGCCGGAGCGTCGGCCGTGATGCCGCTCGGGTCGCCCATCGGCACCAACAAAGGGCTGCGCACACGTGACTTTCTGGAGATAATCATAGAGCAGAGCCGGGTGCCCGTTGTGGTCGACGCCGGAATCGGCGCTCCCTCGCATGCCGCCGAAGCAATGGAGATGGGGGCCGACGCCGTGCTGGTCAACACAGCCATAGCCGTTGCCGGCGATCCCGTCGGTATGGCCGAAGCGTTCCGCATGGCCGTGATCGCCGGGCGGACAGCCTATCTGTCAGGATTAGCCTCAACAAGTGATAACGCACGGGCCACCAGCCCATTAACCGACTTTTTACAATGAAAATATCAAACATCGACTTATCGTCATATCCCCGTTCCGAGAAAATCTACATGGAGGGGAAACTGCATCGCTCCGTCAAAGTGGGGATGCGCCGCATCAACCTTTATCCCACGGTCAAAATCGAGGATGGCCGCCGGGTTGAATATCCCAACGACCATGTGGTTGTTTATGACACCAGCGGGGTGTATACCGACCCGGCCTACACCACCGATGTCAACAAAGGTATTCCCCGCCTGCGTGAACAATGGATAATCGACCGTGGCGACACGGTTTGCCTCGACGGCATCACGAGCGACTACGGACGTTCACGCGCCGCCGATGCGTCGCTGGATGTGATCCGTTTTCCGCAAAAGCATAAACCCCGCGTGGCCAAACCTGGCGCCAACATCACCCAGATGCACTATGCCCGCCGGGGAGTCATCACCCCCGAGATGGAATATGTGGCCATCCGCGAGAACCTCAACAACGCCGAGTTAGGGATAGAGAGCCACATCACCCCGGAATTCGTCAGGAGCGAGATAGCCGCCGGACGCGCCATCATTCCTTGCAACGTCAACCATCCGGAAGCCGAACCAATGATCATAGGGAGGGGATTCTCCGTTAAAATCAACACCAACATCGGCAACTCGGCCCTGTCGTCAGGGATCGAGGAGGAGGTTGCCAAGGCCGTCTGAGCTGCTACTGGGGAGGTGACACGGTGATGGACCTGTCAACCGGCGACAACATTCATGAAACCCGCGAGTGGATAATCCGCAACTGCCCCGTGCCCGTGGGCACCGTCCCCATCTATCAGGCCCTGGAAAAGGTCAACGGCGATGTTGGCAAACTGACCTGGGAGATTTACCGCGACACGCTGATAGAGCAATGCGAGCAGGGTGTAGACTATTTCACCATCCATGCCGGAGTACTGAAAGAGCATGCCCGGCATGTGGGTGAGCGGCTGACCGGGTGTGTGTCGCGAGGTGGTTCGATAATGACCCGCTGGTGCGTGCTCCATGACCAAGAGAGTTTCCTCTACACCCATTTCGACGAGATATGCGAGATATTGAGCCGATATGATGTGGCCGTTTCGTTAGGCGACGGAATGCGTCCGGGGTCGGTTCATGACGCCAATGACCGGTGTCAGTTCATGGAACTCGACGTTTTGGGCGAGCTGACACGCAAGGCCCGTGAGCATGACGTCCAGGTGCTGATAGAGGGGCCCGGCCATGTTCCGATGCACAAAATCAAAGAGAACATGGAGCGCCAGCAACGGGTGTGTGACCATGCCCCGTTCTACACCCTCGGACCGCTCACCACCGACATAGCTCCCGGCTACGACCATATCACGTCGGCGATAGGAGCGGCGATCATCGCTACATCGGGCACGGCCATGATTTGCTACGTGACACCGAAAGAGCATCTGTCGCTGCCCACCCTCGAGGATGTCCGCGACGGAGTCATAGCCTACAAGATCGCCGCCCATGCGGCCGACATAGCCAAAGGGCATCCCGGCGCCATGGTGCGAGACGATGCTCTGAGCAAGGCCCGCTACGATTTCCGATGGAAAGACCAGTTCAATCTGTCGCTCGATCCCGACCGTGCCAAAGGGTATTATCTGGAGTCGCGCCGTTCGGCACCTGACGCCGACGACCGTTTCTGCACCATGTGCGGACCCAATTTCTGCGCCATGCGCATATCGCATAACATAACCACAGAATGCGACGATGAAAAGTGATGACACACCGTGGGGCCACGGTTTCGCCGACATAATCGGCCAGTGGGACTGGGATGAGACCGGCCGCCGGATTCAGTCGACTACCCGTGAGGATGCGGAGCGGGTGCTGGCGCAGGCCCGGTTGAACCGTAAGGCGCTGACCGTTGATGATTTCATGGCTCTGATTTCGCCGGCCGCGGCTCCTCTGCTTGAGGAGATGGCGAAGCTGAGCCGCCGTTTCACACTTGAGCGGTTCGGAAACACCATATCGATGTACATTCCGATGTATGTCAGCAACGCATGTGCCAACGGCTGTGTTTACTGCGGGTTCAACCACAGTAACCCGATGCGTCGCACCGTGCTGACGATGGATCAGGTCGACGCCGAGTGCCGCGCCATCAAACGTTTGGGCCCGTTCGAGAATCTGCTGATAGTCAGCGGAGAGTTTCCGTCGCTTTGCGGGGTTGACTATTTCGCTGAAGTGCTCAGAGTTTGCCGCCGTCATTTCCATAACCTCACCATTGAGGTTCAGCCGCTGAAAACGGCTGAGTATGCCCGTCTTGCCGAGGAGGGGCTTCACGGAGTTGTCTGTTTTCAGGAGACCTACCACCGCGAGGCCTACCGCAAATATCATCCGCGGGGCATGAAGTCGGTGTTCGAATGGCGACTGAACGGCTATGACCGGATGGGTCAGGCGGGGTTGCACAAGATAGGTCTCGGGGTGCTGATAGGCCTGGAAGACTGGCGGACCGACGTCACCATGATGGCGCACCATCTGCGCTATCTTCAGCGTCGCTACTGGCGTAGCCGCTACAGTGTCAACTTTCCCCGGATGTGTCCTTCCGAAACCGGCTTTCAGCCCAATGTAGTCATCAGCGACCGCGAGCTTGCCCAATTGACCTTCGCGTTCAGGATATTCGACCATGATGTCGACATCAGTTATTCCACCCGTGAAGCGGCCACTTTCCGCGACAACATGTTGCGGTTAGGGGTCACCTCCATGAGCGCCGGAAGCCGAACCGAACCGGGGGGCTACGTCACGTCGCCCGATGCGCTGGAGCAGTTCGAGATCACCGATACCCGCACCCCTGCGGAAGTGTCGGCCGACATTGAGCGCATGGGCTACGATGTTGTCTGGAAAGACTGGGATTCCGTTTTTAACTGAGCAAAACCGTTAACGTATGAGACCGAAAAAGGATAAACTTGACAAGGAAGAACTCAGCCGTTACAGCCGCAGCATAATGCTTCCGGAGATTGGAACCGAGGGTCAGCTGCGGTTGTGCGGGGGTAAAGTGCTGGTGGTCGGTTGCGGTGCGTTGGGGTCGATAGTGGCCATGTATCTGGCCGGCAGCGGTGTGGGACATATAAGCATATCGGACTATGACACCGTTGGTCTGTCGAACCTTCAGCGTCAGCTTTCATTCACAGAGCATGATGTTGGAGCGTTGAAAACCGAGGCTACGGAGCGACGATTGCGCGACATCAATTCCGGCATAGAAGTGCTCACCCTTCCGGAGATGATCACCCGCAGCAAGGCCCGGGAGCTTTTCGGGGAGTATGACGTTATAGTTGAGTGTTCCGACAATCCGTCGACCAAATATATGGTCACCGATGTTGCTGGCGAGGCAGGTGTTCCGGTTGTTTTAGGCGGGGTTTCCGGGTGGACAGGCCAGGTGGTCACGTTGCATTGCGGCGGGATCCGCTACCGGGATATTTTCCCCGACGAGCCGACAGGATGCGGTGTTCTGCCGTGTGCCGCGGGTGGTGTGCTGGGTCCATTGCCCGGAGTGGTAGGGTCAGTGCAGGCCTGCGAGGTGATCAAACTGCTCGTTGGCTCAGGAGAGACGCTCGGCGACAGGATGCTGCTGATCGACATGAAAAATAGCGAGTTCCGGGAAGTTTATCTTTAGGCCCCACAACATAAGGAAACAGAAACCGCCCGCACGGGTTAAGTCACGATCCGTGCGGGCGGTTTTCAAATTCTAAGTTATATTCGATTACTTGGTCAGAATGACAGTTTCGCCATCGGAAGTCAACCAAGTCATGGTGTTACCGGCGACAGTGCATTTCACCGTCATGCGGTATTCCTTACCTTTGTTGGTTTTGCCGAGCATTGACAAAAGTGATGATGACTGTGTGTAGGTGTATTCTCCAGAGACAGTCACCATAGAGTCATCCTCGATGTTGTCGACTTCCTGGCTCATGACAGCCGTGAATTTTCCGTTGCCACTGAACGAGAATGACACCATCAGGTCGACCTCATCGTCGGCGAGCGTTCCGCTCCATGTGCCGATAAGGGGAGTGTTCTCCTCAACAACCGGTTCATCAGCTTTCTTGTCATCGCTGCAAGCTGAGAAAACAACGGGTAACGACGCCATGATGATAAGTGTCAGAAATTTGATAAATTTATTCATTTTGAGAAGGTTAAGTCTGTAAAAATAGAGCGGAGCTCCGAGAGATCAGTTTCTGTTACCGAAGAATCGGAGCAGGTAGAGGAACAGGTTGATGAAATCGAGATAGAGCGAGAGGGCACCGATGGTTGCGAGGCGTCCGTCGTTGGCGTAGGGCTGAGCCTCGGCCATACGTTTGATTTTCTGAGTGTCGTAGGCAGTCAGGCCGATGAAAATTATCACACCGAGGGCCGATACGATCACGTCGAAAATAGTGTTATACCAGAAAATGTTCACCACCAGGCATATGACCAGTCCGAAGAGTGCCATTGTCAGTATAGAACCGATTTTTGTGAGGTCGCTCTTGGTTGTGTAGCCGTAAACGGTCATCGCACCGAAAGTGCCGGCGGTCAACAGGAATGTTTTGACGACACTGATGGGGTCGTACATTCCGAGGATTACGCTGAACACCACCCCGTTGACGATAGCATAGAGATAGAACAGCAGTGAGCAAGTTGTCACGGAGTAGCGTGAGATGCCTCGAGTTATTGAGATCACCAGTCCGATTTCACCTATGAGGAGGGCCCAGTAGACCCAGCTATGATAGAGGATGAAGTTAGAAATCTGCGGAAGGATGAGCATCACACCGTAGGCGGTGAGCGATGTCACCAACAGAGCGAAAAACATTTTCAGATAGACACCGCGCATGATGGCGTTGACCTGCGTGGTCAGGGAAGCCCCGGAATGCTGTGACGGCGCGCCGAAATCGGGGAGAGGATTGTTGAGATTGTAGTTATTCATTTGAACTGTTGAAATTATTTTAGAGAATTGTTTGGCCGTCGCCGGAAGCGTGGCCACATGATTGTCAGTGCTTACGGGAACGGACGCACTGTGCGCGCGTCTGTTCCCCCACACCATATATATTAGACAACAGAACGGCGAAAAAGTTTAAGTCAAAGCCGTTCCGGAACAATTACATGCGTTCAGGCACACGGATTCCGAGGAGCTCCATGGCAGTAGCGATCACCCTTGCGACGTTGCGGCAGATAACCAGACGGAGCGAGCGCACGGCGGGATCTTCTTCGCGGAGGATTGAGCAGTCGTGATAGAACTGGTTGTATTGTTTGACCAGGTCGTAGGTGTAGTTCGCTATGAGCGCCGGCGAGTAGGTGCGACCGGCTTCAGCCACCACCTGCGGGAAGTCGGCGAGCGATTGTATGATTGCGATTTCCTTATCGTTAGGCTCCACGGCTGCGAAAGGAGTCAGAGAGATTCCCTCGGCCTGTGCTTTGCGGAGCACCGAGCAGATTCGCGCGTGGGTGTACTGGATGAAGGGGCCGGTGTTTCCGTTGAAGTCGATTGATTCCTTGGGGTCGAAGGTGATGTTTTTACGGGGGTCGACCTTGAGGAGGAAATATTTGAGCGCACCCAAACCGACCATCTCGCAAATATCTTCAGCTTCGGCTTCAGAGATGCCGTCG
>JAXJVW010000296.1:0-5800 GCA_036308365.1 Muribaculaceae bacterium | reverse complement strand
TTGGGTGCTTTTTGCCAAGTTTCGTCAGTCACATAGCTCGCTATGTTCCTTCCTCAACTTGCAAAAATCCCTCCAAAAACCCTCTCAATCTTAACCAAAGTTAAATTTAAACACACTCTGAACCTATCATCCGGGTCCCTTGGATACTTGTCATGAGACATGATCATCACAAAGGCATCAGGTTGAAAATTCATCTATAATTCATCTTGATCATGGAAAAACTGTCACCGGAATCCACAGCACAATGAGCCCGGGCTCCTCACGGGGTTTGGCTATCGCGACAATTTATGCGGCAATGGCGCTGCTGTTCATTCCGTTGGTGGCTTTGATGCCTGGCGGGGCACGCACGTGTCTGCCTGTCTATTTTTTCACGCTGACAGCCTACTGTCGCCACGGATGGTAGATGGGAAAACGGAGCCGGATGGTTCGAGACAATCCATGGATGGCCAGGAATGGCCCTGGAGGTGTTCGGCGGCGCACTCGTCCTACGACTTCTGGAACTGCGACGGTGACATCCCCGCCAGATGCTTGAAATATTTTCCGAAGGCGCTCTGGTTGCGGAAGTTCAGTGCGTAGGCCACCTGCTGGATGTTCATTCCGGAGAAGCGGAGCATGTTCTTGGCTTCGAGCATGACATATTCGTCGATCCATTCGGCGGCCGAGCGGCTGGTGCTCTCTTTTATTATCGTTGACAGATATTTGGGCGAGATACACATTTTGTCGGCGTAGAAATTCAGCGAGCGTTCCCTGGCATAGTTTTCATGGATGAGTCTCATGAACTCCTTGACATAGTTCATGCGGCGGGCGGCGTTGTTGCCGTCGGATTTCGATGTCACCTTGTTGCTGACATCGGCCACGTAGGCGCGGTCGGCGATATGCATCATCTGATAGATCATGGCGGCGATGAGCGACCGCGAGATGTTTTTTGAATATATGTTGCTGGAATTGTGGACGGCGTTTTCGTTGAGCATGTTCATGTAGCCCACCAGCAGATTGGGTTCATGCAGGTCCGACAGAATCAACGGCTCCGACGATGAACGGAAATGGGCGTTATGGAGCACGTTGATGTCGATGCTTATGCCTCGCAGAAATTCCGGCGACAGCGACAGTATGTAGATGGTCACCTTGGGGCTGCCAACCTTGCGGAGTGTCTGCAATGTGCGCGAATCGGTGACAAGGAGGGTGTTCTGGGGCAACGTCCGCACGGTTGTGTTGAGTTCTATCTCGAGCACGCCGCGGGTGATGAGCATCACGGTCATCCCCTGCAGCGACACCGGACCAGAGTCTTTCAGCTCCTCCATGAATCCGGGCGTAAGGTCGATTCTGCCAACATGATAGTCGGCGCCCGACGAGGAGAAGAACGTGGCGTATTTTCTCAGAGCTTCAACCCTGGCGGGCGTGAATCCGGCAATATGCTCCCTGGGGTCACTCATTCCGGGCTCGTTTCACGGTCAGCGGTATCATTATGGAGGTGTAAACCTGAACGGCGCCTCCGGCGAGGGTGAATGCGAGCCAGTCGCGGGCCGACGTTGGTTCATAGAACATGAAGAAGGCGGCGACGCAGAAAAATATGGCCGACCATGACTCCAGGCGGTAAAGCCGGCGCACCCGGTCGTGCTTGCCGGTGTACTTGGTGAACAGACGGCAAATCAGCAGCAACACCGCCCCGGCAGTGTAGATATATTTGTAGACGGAACCATAGAAATAGTTTCCGAACAGGGGCAACAACGTGCCGGCAACTATAAGCAGCATACCGATGACGGTGAGAATCAACCACACACGCGCCGGCTGCTTGCCCAAAATATCATTGTTATTCATTCTTTTGTGATAATAAACACGTCCTCGTCCTCACGCTGCATGTGATACTGCTCACGCACAATCTTTTCCATTGTCCGGGGGTCGGTGTGGAGTCGGGCGTTATGTTCGCGGTAATATTTTATGGAGTCACGGTTGAGTTTTATCTCAGCTTTCAGGGCTTCGATACGCCGGTTGTATTCGTAGGTCTTCATAACCGAGTGCTCGTTGAAGAACAGTATGAACACAACGAACACCGCCACTATCACCAATGTGAAGGAAAAATAGCGGCGACACCATGCGAATATCTCTTTAAGCGTTTTCATGACATCGCAAAGATACGCATTTTTCACTTATGTTGGTGTGAGTGGTGATATATTTTTATCACTTATTCACAAAAAAAGATTTTGAACTCTTTCGCATTTGTTCAATTGGCGCAGGACGAACAGCTACTCGCGGCGCAGGGGGAATCGCGACGACCGCAGTATGAGCCTCAGCGCCTGGGAGTATGTGAAGTAGTCCCATATCCATGTCAGCAACACGGCGAGCTTGTTTCGCATGCCCAGTATCGACACCAGGTGCACCCCCATCCAGGCCACCCACGCCGCCCATCCGCCCAGATGAAGCCGTGGCAGGTCAACGACGGCCCGGTTGCGGCCAACCGTGGCCATCGACCCTTTGTCGGCGTAGCGGAACGGACGTTTTCCGTAGCCGGCGTTCAGGTTATAGGCCAGAGCGCGGGCCTGCTGGATGGCCACCTGCGCCACCTGCGGATGTCCGCCGGGATAACGGTCGTCGGACGTCGACAGGCAGATGTCGCCCACGGCATACACCTTGTCGACATCCACAACCCTGTTGTAAGGGTCGACCATGATGCGCCCTCCACGACCGACGCGCGGCTCCCTGCCGGTGAATTCAAACGGCACGGCTTTCACCCCGGCGGTCCATATGAGCATCCCCGCCGGAAGGGTGACACCGCTGTCAAGGGCAACCGTGGCGCCGTCATATGACCTCATGTTCACCCCGGTTTTGACCGTCACCATCAGTTTTTCGAGATAGCGGCGGGCCTGATCCGATGATTTCCGGCTCATGGTGGGGAGGAGGCGGTCGGCCCCTTCGACTATGGTGATTGAAATGTCGGAGCGGCTTATCTCAGGATACTCCCTGGGGATGGTGTAGCGCTTCATCTCCCCGATGGCCCCGGCGATCTCCACCCCTGTGGGGCCTCCGCCAACCACCACGAAACTGAGCAGCTGACGGCGTCTGACCGGGTCGTGGGTCACCGTCGCCCGTTCCATCCGCAGCAATATGTCGTTACGGCACCGGATAGCCTGCTCCACCGATTTCAGGGTGTAGACACGCTCCTCCAGATCAGGCATGTTGAAGAAGTTGTTGGTCGACCCGGCGGCCAGTATCAGCCGGTCGTAATGGATAGCCTCGCCGACATCGGTGTGGATCACGCATCTGGCCGTGTCAACGAGCGTCACCCTTCCCATATGGAAACGCGCGTCGTCGGCGATGAAACGTTTGATTTCACGCCTCAACGGAAAGCATATGCCCGCGGGCTCAATCCCTCCCGACGCTATCTGATAGAACAGCGGGGGGAAGCTATGATAGTTGGTGGAGTCGACGATAGTGACCCGGTATTTGTCGCGGTTAAGCTGTTTGAGCAAGGTCAACCCGGCGAATCCGCCACCTACAATCACAATGTGTTCTTTCTCATTCATAAACAGTTGTTTCCTCAGAAAACAACCGGACGGCCACGATGGTTCGGAACCGGAGCGCTTTTGCTCCGGTCAGTGACACGGCTGACTGCCAGATAACGGCGACGCGGAAATTTTGCGGGGACAGTTTCTTAATGTGCGTCCATCCAATTGGTGGCCACTCCGGCCGACACCTCAAGGGGCACCTCGGCCTGATATGCCCCGGTCATGTTGCGCTCTATCAGCTCCTGCATTTCGGCCAGTTCCTCGGGCACCACGTTGAAAATCAACTCATCATGGACCTGCATTATCATCTGCGAACGGAGCGAGCGACGGCTCATCTCACGATGAATGTCGATCATGGCTTTCTTGATGATGTCGGCTGCAGAGCCCTGAATCGGGGCATTGACGGCGTTGCGCTCGGCATATCCCCTGACCACGGCGTTACGCGAATTGATGTCGGGGAGATAGCGGCGGCGACCCATTATGGTGGTGACGTAGCCCTTTTCGCGGGCCGTTTCAATGCTTTTGGCAATATAGTCGCTCACCCCGGGATATGATGCGAAATATCCGTCGATCAGTGCCTTGGCCTCGGCGCGTGATATTCCCAGACGTTCCGAAAGCCCGAACGCCGATATGCCGTAGACAATCCCGAAATTGGCCGTCTTGGCATGACGGCGCTGCTCGGCGGTGACCTCCTCAACAGGCACTTTGTAGATCAGCGAGGCTGTGGCCGTGTGGAAATCCGCACCTGAATTGAATGCCGCGATCATGGCCGGATCTTTACTCAGGTCGGCCAGCAGGCGGAGCTCAATCTGCGAATAGTCTGCCGAAATGAACAGGCATCCCGGATCGGCGATGAACGCCCGGCGAATCTCCCTTCCCTCATCGGTGCGCACCGGAATGTTCTGCAAGTTCGGATTAGTGCTGGAGATACGCCCCGTCGCGGTGACGGTCTGGTTGTAGGTAGTGTGGATCTTGCCCGTTTCTGGATTGATCAGCAACGGCAGCGCGTTGATGTAGGTGGCGAGCAGTTTCCTCAACCCGCGGCTCTTCAAAATCAGATCCACAATCGGATTCTCCGGGGCATATTTCTCCAGAATCTCCTCAGTGGTTGAGTAAGCCCCGCGTTTGGTGCGTTTGGCCTTGGGGTCGATCTGCAGTTTGCCGAACAAAATCTCACCAACCTGCGACGGACTGGCCACATTGAATTCCTCACCTGCGAGTTCATATATTTCCGACTCTATCCCCTGCAGCCGCGAGGTCAGCTCGGCCGAAAGCCTGTTGAGCTCGGCCACATCAATCCGAGCACCCGCCATCTCCATTGAGGCGAGCACCCCGGCGAATGGCAGCTCTATGTCGTTCATCAGCCCAGTGAGCCCGTTCTGCCCGAGCAGGTCGGCGATAGATTTGTGAAGTCGGAATATGAGTGTCGCCATCTGGCCGAACACCTCAGCCATGCGCATGGAGTCACCCTCCAGCGGGGCGTAAGGTTTCTTGTCGTCGACAGCGTCGAAACTCACACCGAGAATGTTCAGCGCAACCTGTCCCAGCGAATGACGCATCTCAGGCTGAAGCAGATAGTGTCCCACCGAGGTGTCGAAATAGGGCGACGTGAACTCCACACCATGGCGACGTAGCAGAATCATGTCGCGCTTGACATCGTGGCTCACCACAAGCGTTCCCGAATTGAACAGCGGCCGCAGCGCATCGGCCATCGTCCGCCAGTTGTCAGAGACGATAGGGATGTAACAGGCCTTGACACCGTCAGCCGACAGGGCCACCCCTTTCCATTGGGCGGTCATAGCCTCGGCACCCTCGCTGTGGAACGCCACGGCCACACTGTCACACCCGGCCAACCCCGCCACCATCGTCGCCACGGACTCGGCCGACGTGAGCAGTTCGGTAGCGGTCAGTGCGGGAGCCGTCGCGGGCTCGGGAGCTGTCGCAGGCTGGTCAATGAAATCAAACAGCGACGGCTCGGCCTGAGGCTGACTGACCGCCGTCGGCTTTGTCCCGCGGTCGAGACGCGCGATAAATGTGCGGAACTCCAGCTCCTCAAAAATGCCGCGCAGCGCCTCAACATCCTCCTCACGCCGTTTCAGATCGTCAGGAGCCACGTCGACAGGCACATCGGTTTTAATCGTCGCCAGAAACTTCGAGAACTTTATCTGTTCGGCGTTATTCTCGACCTTCGCCCTGAGCGCACCCTTTATCTGGTCAGTATTATCAAGCATATTCTCCACCGAGCCGAACTGCTGGATGAGCTTCGCGGCGGTCTTCTCACCCACCCCGGGACAACC
>JAXJVW010000295.1:0-20673 GCA_036308365.1 Muribaculaceae bacterium | reverse complement strand
TATGAAACAATCATTACTCATCGCCGCCGCCGTTTTATTCGGCGCGAACGCTTACGCTCAGAACTATATCAGTGCCGCACCTGAAGGCGGTTTCAACCCCGCCGACGGCAAGGACTACATTGTGCTGTACGCTCCCGAATCAGTCATCGACAAGATGGGTGACAAAGTTATTACCAACAACAACCTCGACCAGACAAAGAAAAACAATTATCTTGAATATTGGGTTACCGACTGGGATAAAAAAGACCTCACCCTCTACAATGTTCCCGCCGGAGCCGGCGTGAAAAACTCGTTCGGCGACGACGAGATGGTCAACGCCACTCCCCTCTACGCATGGGGCACCGGGGTGTTCATGCCCGTGGGCCAGCCCTACGACCTGTCAAAGGTTACCGACAAGCACCACATTCACTTAGGGATCCGCGACTTCGGTTCCGCTCCGTCAAAATATCAGTTCTCCATCGGTTCGCAGAAAACCATCAAAAACAACGGTTTCCAGATCATGGTGGGCACGAAACTGGGCGCTACGAGCGGCGACTTCGTGGGGATAGGCGAAATGCCTAATGGAAACGACGGCAAATGGTACTATATCGACATGCCTGTCGCCGACCTGATCGACGAGAACGGAGAATTCGGATTCACTTATAATTTCGCCGCTCCCATCACTGACGGCGTGTTCACGTTCTCGTTCAACACCCCCGTTTGCTCAACAGCTAAAAAAACGGGTCCCGCACCGGGCGAAACCGTATACTCCTATGAAATCACGAAACTTGGTTCCGCCCTCTCCATTGACCACTTCTTCTTCTACGTGCCCGATGAAAACGGCGTAGAAGAAGTGGTTATGGACACCCCGGAGGTTGTCGAGGCCATCTACGACCTGTCAGGCCGCATGGTGGAAAACCCCGGCAAAGGTCTCTACATTGTTAAAACTAATCATGGCACACGCAAAATGCTCGTAAAATAATTCAGGACTATGAAAAAGACCATTTTATCAGCGATTTTCGCGGGTGCGTGCGCTGCCGCTTTCGCACAGGCCACCATGGATGCCCCCTCGGGCTACACTCTCCGCTGGGCCGATGAGTTCAACGGCGCCGCCCTGAATGAAAAAATCTGGAACATCGAAGTCACCGGTTCGGGTGGTGGCAACCAGGAGCTGCAATACTACCGTCGCGAGAACGTGGCGGTGGGCAAAGACCCCAAAACAGGTGAGAACTGCTTGATTCTGACCGCGCGACGTGAGAATTTCGCAGGCAAATCGTTCACTTCCGGACGTGTCAACTCATCGCAGAAAGCGGCGTTCACCCACGGAATGCTCCAGGCCCGCATCAAATTCCCCCGTACGGCCAACGGTTTGTGGCCGGCCTACTGGATGATGGGTAATGACATCAATAAATATGGATGGCCCCGTTGCGGCGAGATGGACATTGTTGAGCTCGGCCATTTCAACGGCATCAACGCAGGCACCCAGGACCGCTATTTCGGCGGCACGCTCCACTACGGTCCCAACGCCACCGCCGAGGGGCACCAGCAGTATTCGCAGGAGTATCTCGCCCCCGAGAACAATCCCATCACCAACGACGAGTATCACATCATAACCGTGGAGTGGGACGACACCAACCTCTACATGTACTATGACCTTGAGGCTTATACCGCTGCCGCCAAACGTCGCGCGCGTTACTTCACATGCGACGTAACCGCCAACGACAACGATCTGGCCGTCGGAAAATATTTCCAGAAACCCTACTACTTCCTGTTCAACCTCGCTGTTGGCGGAACCTACACCAATATATATAACCCCAATGGCATCACGGCGCTCCCCAATGCCGGCGACGAAGCCAGCATGTATGTCGACTGGGTGCGTGTTTATCAGCGCGATGACGACGCCAACGCCCGCTACACCTACTTCGACGAGAATGGCGACAAGGTGACAAACATCGAGGAGGAACCTGACAAACCCACCGTTCCCGACACCAAAACCGAACTCTCGAGCTTCGCCACCAAGGCCCTCGACGAGAACGGTGTCACCACTTTTGATTTCTCTCAGGTGACCGACGCTGTGCTCATCAGCACCAGCCAGGGTGTGACCGGACACCTTTATTCAGCCGGAGCCAACGTCATCGACTACAATGTCAACGACAACAACCGCAATCTCTGGATCTGGAGCGACACTTATGTGGCGGTTGACCGCGCCGGCGAAATCAACTCGTTCGGATGGGAGGAAGGCTACAACAAGTTCACCGTCGCATCTGTGGGTTGGTCGGGCCTCGGTTTCAACATCGCCAACGAGGACCTCTCCATGATCGACAACTCCTATTGGCTTCATTTCGCCATGCGCGCCAACGACGTAGACCTCCACACTGCCCATGAGATGGGTGTGGGCAAGGCGAAATTCATCGTAGGCCCCTCAAACGGCAAACTCGCATCGATCGGCGATTTCCGCCGCGACGGCGAATGGTATTATTTCGATATTCCCGTGGCCGCCCTCGAGCAGTTCTACGCTCCGGCATTAGGAATGCAGTCGAACTACAACGACAACATCATCAGCTTCATTTCCGGAGCCGTGACCGACGCCGAACTCTGTTTCGACAACATCTTCTTCTATAAATCAAGCGCCAAGGAGATTCCGTCGTTCACCGACACCAAGTCGAACCTCGGCAAATATGGCTACAAGAGCCTTGATGAGGAGAACAACCCCGTGTTCACATTCGACAAAGTCACCGACATAGTGCCCCTTTACCTTTCAGGCGACACCTGGGAGAGCCTCACCGCCGGCGGCACCTATGAAAATTCACTCATCAAACCTGAATGGGACAACTCCGAGCAGGGTGGACGAAACAACTTCTTTGTGTGGGGCGACCCCCAGACCATGAAAGTCGGCAACTGCGTTGACACCCCCAACTCGTTTGGCCGCGTGCCCTACGGCGGTTTCCCCACCTACAGCTCCGAAACCGACGGCATCACCTGGAACGGTGCCGGATGGGCTTCCATCGCCGGACAAGGTGTCAATCCCAAACCAAAGGACCTGTCCATGATCAATGATGAGTGGTATGTTCACTTCTCCGTGCGCTCCGACGCCGCTGTCAGCCACATCCCCGTGATGATACGTTTCGGCTCAACCGACAACGACGCCACCATCATCCTTGGCAACTATGCCACAAAGGCCATTTTCGCCGACTTCAACCGCGACGGTCAGTGGTACTCGTTCGATATCCCCGTTGCCGAACTGAAAAAATATGGCCAGCTGTGGAGCAACGCGCCCCAGCAGGGTGGCATCAACGCCTACACCGACTACGCCCTGTGCATCTACACCGATCAGGCATTCTACAACAACTCGTTCTTCGCCATCGACAACGTGTTCTTCTATCGCACCGATGAGGCTCCCGAGGTTGATGAGCTGGGCGAATACACCACAAAGAGTCTTGACGAGAACAACGAAACATACTTCGATTTCACCGGCAAGCACTTCATCTCCATCACAGCCAACGGTTCAGTGACCGAACGGATGAAGGTTGAAGGTGAGGAAGATATTCTGATGGATCTCCGCGACGGTGTTGGATTCTGCAAATTCTACAACTGGGGCGACGGAAACACATACACCGAAACCGCCCGTCCGGCCGGCATGCCCGATTCATTCGGAGGCGACGAGGGATGGATCTATTTCACCACCAACGGCGGATGGACCGGCGCCGGATTCATCAACGACCATGGCCAGGACTTCTCCGAGCTTGAAAAAGGGAACTGGCATCTTCATTTCGCCATGCGCGGCAAGGACGACTGTTCACACCAGATAGCTTTCGGCCAGGCCAAATTCACCATCGGCGCGACAGCTTATGCCGCCGGAGTTCCCGTGCTGGGCAACTACAAACGCGACGGCGAATGGTATTCGTTCGACATACCTTACGAAACGCTTCAGCAGCTCGCCACCGAGGTGTTCCCCACCGCCAACGGAGGCATCCGCGCCTATAAAGACAACTTCCTGTGGTTCATGTCAGGCGGTCATGTGGGCAAGGAATTCCAGTTCGACAACGCATTTTTGTGGCGCGACAAGGATTCAGTGAAGGAAGACGCCGTTGACTCAGTCAATGACGAAGCGTTCAACGATGCCCCCGTGGAAATCTACAACACCATGGGTCAGCGTCTCAACTCAATGTCGGCTCCCGGACTCTATATCGTGCGCCAGGGCAACAAGGTGAAAAAAGTTCTTGTCAAATGACTGTGAACACGCTCTTGTGCTGATGCATGAAACTCATTCAAACCATGAATAATCTAAGGATAATTGTTTTGATTGCCGCGATGGTTCTCCCTGCCCTGTCATCATGGGGCGGGAGCGCCAAACGTGGGCTCGGATGGGACGAGAAAGACGTTGCCCTGAACGCCGACCATGC
The DNA here is from genome assembly GCA_036308365.1 of Muribaculaceae bacterium. GTDB lineage: Bacteria > Bacteroidota > Bacteroidia > Bacteroidales > Muribaculaceae > CAJUPY01. Next base: position 16,291 of record JAXJVW010000295.1, on the reverse strand, counting down.
GCGTTTGCTCAAAGCCGGTGTGGCATGGGTCTACAACTGGGGACCCGACGCTGCGTGTCCTCAAGTCTATGACGCTGATTTCGCATTCCTCCCCATGGCCTGGAACGGCGCATTCAGTGAATCACGCATCCGTGCCTGGTACACGGCACATCCCGAATCACGCTATCTGCTCGGATTCAACGAACCTAACTTTGACGATCAGGCCCGCATGACCCCCGCCCGGGCAGCCGAAGCGTGGCCCAGGCTCGAGGCTATCGCCGCCGATTTCCAGCTCCGGCTCGTGGCTCCGGCTCTGAACTTCTCCAACTCACAGGTGGGAGGAAGGATTTGGAACCCCTATGAATGGTACGATGAGTTTTTCCGACTCTATCCCGACGCGAAGGTCGACTGCCTCGCCATGCATTGCTACATGAACTGGTACTCGGCCCACACGTGGCTCACCCTCGAATACTTCTATTCCGACCTTTACAATCCCCGCAAGGATTGCTACGGACGTTATCCCAATCTTGTCAAGTTCCTCGACACCTTCAAGGCCACCAACGGACATTTCCCAAAAATGATGCTGACCGAGTTCTGCTCATGGGAAAACGACGGCACGATAAAGAATGTCGAGTTCCAGATCGACCAGATGACCCAGAAAGTGCAGATGATGGAACTGAGCGACCTGGTTGAGGGCTACGCATGGTTCATGGGTAACGCCAAGGGGGGCGCAGCAGCCTATCCCTACATGAGCGTGATGCAGACCAACACGGCCGACTCAGGATTGTCGATGCTCGGGGAGGTGTATGTCAACATGTCATCGTTCGACACCACGAAATTCTATGCCCCCGACGAGCTCATCCAGGCTAAGGACTATGTCGACGCCACCACCGATGAGCGCCAGATTAAACTGCGCCCCAATGCCGAGGCATCGTCGTCGCTCCCCCTTCAGATTGAAATTCCGTCGGGCGGTTATCCCTGCTATCAGATCGATGTTCCCGCAGCCGGCACCTACAAGTTCATTTTCCACGTGACCTCGGCCCAAGGCTCGCAGCTGACTCTCTATGTCGATAACAAAAAGGAGAACGCCGTGACCGTGGCGCCCTCCATAGACCTCTGGACCGACGTGGCCGTGGAAGCCGAACTGAGCGCAGGTCGCCACACCGTGATGCCTTACAATTCAGGCTCCGGATCAGTGGCCATGAACGGCTTGCGATTCACTGACACCAACGGGGTTGACAACGTTGCCGGCAACAACCTCGACGCCGGAATCGTGGAGATAGTGACCCTCCAGGGAATAAGCCTCGGACAGGTCAGTGTCGACACACTCTCGCCCGGAGTATATCTGGCCCGCCGCGACGATGGTCAATTCCGCAAAATCATAAAATAAAAAATCACATTTCAAAATCACTTATAATGAAACTCAGAAAATTATTTGTCGCCGCTGCATTCCTATGTGCTTCGGCCGCTGCTTTCGCCCAGACCTACGCGGTTTATCCCGCTGCAGGTGATGGTGAAATCCAGATCCCTAACTTTTTTAATCACTGGTGGAATTTCACACAAGAAGAAACCACGGTCAACGGTGTGACCGCCATAAAGTGCACCGCCACCGACAAGGGTGCAGCGGCATCATCAGGGTGGATGACCGCAAGCGACACAAATTTTGACTTCGCCCTTATCGCTGACAAAGACCTGGTGTTCGATGCCAAGGCTGAAGGTCAGGGCAATTGGAACCTTCGCCTGACAGCAAGCGGAGGTGTGGAGTCAGATGTGACACTCGCCGTTCCCGCTGATGGCGAATTCCACAAAATCCGTCTCAATGTAGCCGAGAGCTATCCCGGCGTAGCCGCACGCTGGGCCGCAGGTCAGGCCAACGGTCAGGATGTGTTCACATTCTCACTGTCAGCAACCGAGCTGTCAGCCGACGCTGCTTTGTATTTCACAAATGTACGCTATGTCAACGCCGTAAGCAAACCCTCGCTGACCGCTTCTGTTAGCGACGTGACCACTAATTCGGCCACTCTGTCATGGAACGCCGTGTTCCCTGAAGGCTACACTGCAACCGAGGTGACAGTCAACGGACAGAAGGTTGACGGCAGCAACATGAAACTTGAAAACCTCGCTCCCAAAACCAAATACAGCTACACCATCATCGCTTCAGGTCAATTCCAGGGTGAAACCTACGAGGCTATCCAGATCGTTGACTTCACCACAATGAGAGAAGAAGGTGACATGCCCGTTTGGTATGGCGTCACTGACCGCGACGGTTTCACTGCCGACTACAGCATCACCTACAACGCTGACAAAACCTTGTCGGTTGAGGCTACTTTCGAAACAGAAAAAGAAACCCCCGAGGCCGACCGTAACTTCCATATCTACATCAATGGCAACGAGTGGCTCAAAATGAAAGACGACGGCACCGGCAAACACACCGGAACCACCGAGTCGACATTCGAGGAAGGCACACAGATCACCTGGGAATGGTATCTCCCCTATGGAGGTGGAGTTTATCAGGAAACCAACACCTACGTGGTTGGATCAGAGAACGAAAAACCGCTTGCCATACGTGTCAGCGCCAAAGCGCAGAACCTGAAATTCGACGGTGCTGAAATCAGCTATACCGTGAAGGCTCCCGCCGACGCTCAGTATAAAGTGTATTATAAAGCCGTTGACGGCCAGCCTGTTGAGGCTACCGCCAATCCCATCGTGCTCACAGGCCTGAGCGAACGCACCGAGTACGCCTACGAGGTCTACGCCGTTTTACAGGGTGAAGAACCCGTTGAAAGCCGCCATGTCACCGTGACATTCAAAACAACATCGGCCGACGCTGTCGACCTGGTTTACAACGGACTGACCCCCGCCGCATTCAAAAACGCGTTCTATATCGGCGAATCAGCCGACATGCGCCGCACCATCTGCACAAACATCGAATGGACCGTTGTGATGTCAGAAACCGGCGCTGTTTACTCCGTCGACCTCTCAGCCGTTGAGAAACTGGTGGGATTCGTTCCCCAGATCTGGGCCGGCGGTTTCTTCACCCTGACTAAAAACGAGGCTACAGGCCGCTTTGAGCATAACTTCGGTGTGAAAGAAGAAGGCGCCAAAGCTGAAATCTCACACTACTTCGCATATGACGGCGGCGCATTCGACTTCCGCACACCCTATGTTGAATGGGGCCAGGAGCAGGATGCTCCCCAGGTTGGCGAAGTTGCCGAACTCATTCTGTCAGCAAACAAAACCAATGTGAAAGTCGGTGAGGAAGTTATGGTGGAAGCCGTGGCCACCGATGCCAATGGATTCTATCTCTCAGCCGATGAGGTTGACTACACCGTAACCGACGAGTGCGGTGGCGACGACCATGCTCTGCTTCAGAACGGCTCGTTCGTGGCCAACACCCACAAAGGTGTCTACACAATCACCGCCACCATCGGCAACATCAGCAAGAGCATTGTTGTCAACGTGATCGGCAGCCCCGAATCACGCAACCTCGCCGCAGGCATTGAAGGGGTGACCGACGCCGAAAACGTGATGGGTGGCACCGTAGCCAATGTAACCGACGACAATCTCGTGTCACAGCTGGAATGGCGTTGCGCCGACACTGACGAGCACTTCCTCGTGTTGGACCTCGCCAAAGGCGATGAAACACATCCCGGATACTTCATTGAAGGTGTCGAGATGCTTTTTGAAGGCGCATATGCCACTGAGTTCACCGTAACCCTTTCAAAAGAAGCTCCCGCTGAACTCAACGCCGCGAACGCCGCCGTTTCAACCTACGCCGTTTCTGACGATGTGGTGTTCACTCCCTCGGCTAATAACACCTCACACGTGTTCACCACAGATCCCGCCACAACCCACCGTTTCGTGACCCTCCGCACTTCAAAAGCACTGAACTCAGGCTGGGGCATCAAACTGCGCGACCTCAAGGTTTACGGCAACGAGGACAAACCCAGCACCGGTGTGGAAAATGTAACCGTTGACAACGACGCTCCCGTGGAATACTTCAACCTCAACGGCCAGCGTGTCAACAACCCCGCAGGCGGCGTGTTCATTCGCCGTCAGGGCAACAACGTGAGCAAAGTCATTGTGAAATAACTTTGAATGGGGACCATGATCCCCGGAATTCTTCTCCTGAATCACGAGGCGTCACTTTTTGGGGCGCCTCGTTTGTTTTGTGTTTTGTTCGCCTGTGGAAGCGGCGCTGTGAATAAAAAAGGCGTATAGTCATCTGCGCGCGGATTATTTTTTCTATCTTTGCACCATCATTACTTACATTTCAACTTTACCTTAAACATGATTAGAAAACTATTGATGATGTTCGTCGCGCTCATTGCTCTGAACATCAACGTCTTCGCTCAGTCAAACAGCTACGGCCTGCCCGAGGGTATCCAGGATGGCAACATCCTCCACTGTTTCAACTGGACATTCAACGACATCAAAAAAGAACTTCCTCAGATTGCCCAGGCCGGTTTCGGGTCCATCCAGGTCAGCCCGGTGCAGGGTTGTTGCGCGAGCAACGCCGAATGGTTCTACGCCTACATGCCCTACGACTTCTGCTTCCGCGCCAATGGCAACGGTTCGCGCGACCAGCTCAAATCGCTCTGTGCCGAGGCCGAAAAATATGGAATCAAAATCATTGTCGACGTTGTCGCGAACCATATCAATCAGGCGTCGGGCTACCACGACCCCTGGTGGGATTCAAACGGCCGCATCCGCTGGAACGGACGTGTCGACTATAACAACCGCTACTCCATCACACATAATCAATTGGGCGAATACGGCGACGTAAACTCCGAGGATGCCCAGGTGCAGGCGCGTGCCAAGGCCTTCATCGAGGATTTGAAAAGCCTCGGTGTGAAAGGAATCAGATGGGATGCCGCCAAACACATCGGACTGCCGTCGGAAAACTGCGCCTTCTGGCCGCAGGTGTGTGGCGTGGCCGGAATGTGGCATTATGGTGAGATTCTCGATGGCCCCGGCGGCGACACCTACCGCTTGCTCAAGGAATACACGGACCACATGAGTGTGACCGACTCGGAATATTCCTCATGGGTTCTCAACGAACTGACATCGGGCAAAGTGCCCTTCGGCGCCGTTTCATGGGGCTCCAACGGTGTGCCACGTTCATCATTGGTCTACTGGGGCGAAAGCCACGACACCTACTCCAACGACGGTCAGTATGGACGCAACACCGCTCACGACCCTCAGGGGCTGATTGACCGCGCATGGGCCATCGGTGCCTGCCGTCGCGACGAAACATCGCTCTACTTCTCACGTCCATCGGCCACCACCCGCAACAACATCCGCATGGGACAGAAAGGCTCCACCCACTTCACCTCCAAGGAGATAGCTGCGGTGAACCATTTCCGCAACGCCATGGTGGGCACCGATGAGGCCTACGTTGGTGAGAACGGCATCGCCACCATCACCCGTGCCGGGGGAGGCGCATGCATTGTGATCGGAGCCGGGGGCTCACGCAATGTGACTGTGACCAACGCCAAAGGCTATGTCCCCGCCGGCGCTTATGTCGACAAGGTTTCGGGAAACAGCTTCACTGTGACCGCATCGACCATCACCGGACAGGTGGGGCCCACGGGCATCGCCGTCATCTACGGCGAGGTGACACGTGAGCCCAAAGTGACATTCAACCCCGCCGGGGGCAATTTCACCGATAAAGTGACAGTCAAGGCCACCGTGACCGATGCAACCGATGCATGGTACAGAATAGGCGACGGTGCAACCACGTCAATCACCTCGACAGCCTCATTCACCATCGGTGCCGACATGAACCCCGGAGAATCCGTGACCATAGCATGGGGAGCTTCCGATGCGGAAACCACCAACACCGGTAGCGTGACATTCACCAAGGTTGAGCAACCCTCGAACATCATCTATTACGATAACACCCTGACCCGCTGGACCACCCCCCACATCCACTATTGGGGTGAGACGGGATCAAAATGGCCCGGTGTGGCTATGGAAAAACATAGCGACGACGTGTGGAAATATGTCGTGCCCGAGGGCACCACAGGCTGCCTGTTCAATGCGGGCGATGGCGACGCCACCAAAACCGGCGACTTCAAGGCCGTGGCCGGACACATCTACAACCGCGACGGCGACCAGGGAGTCTACAACGGATCAAACATCGGTGGCGGTGACGACAATGTCGACGCTCCTTCGGCACTCTTCATCCTCGGTAACCTCAAAAACGCCTCATGGCTCACCGATGCCGGTGTGGAGATGGAGCGTGAAGGAAACTGTTTCGTGGCCTACTCCGTTGAGTTCGTGTCAACCGGCATCGACGGCATCTGCTACTTCAATCTGACCGACCGTCTGGCACCGTCGTGGGACGACCTCAACACCCGTTCAAACCGCTGGGGCGCTTCGGGTGAAGGCACCGTTGTTTCACTCGGCAAGTCGGGCGATATGATCAAGTATGCGGCCAGTGTGAACGCCTCGGCATGCAAATCATGGAAGATAGCCGAGGGCAAATATGACATCGTGGCTGACTTCGCCAAAATGACAGTCACACCCCGTGCGGCTTCCGCGGTTGAATCGGTCGATGCCGATGCCGTTGACCTCCCCGTGCGCTATTTCAACCTCCAGGGCATGAAGGTGGCAAATCCTTCGGGCGGAATCTTTATCCGTTGCCAGGGCAACCGTGTCACCAAAGTGCGCCTCTGAGTAGTTATTATTCAGGCTGATAAACGATTACGGGTGGAACAGGCCGCAAGGCCGTTCCACCCGTAGGTTTTTTTCTCTACCGGCCATATGCGGATCGCACCGCCGCCGGAAGCTGTTTATTAATAGTTTTCAGGTTTACGCTCGAAGTAGCCCTGATCGGCACCGCACACCGGACATTTTTTGGGAGCTGATTTGCCGTAGTGGACATAGCCACACTTGGTGCAGATCCATGCGGTCTCCTCCTCCTGAGAGAATACAGTGCCCGACTCCATACGGGCCAGCAGTTTCAGATAGCGCTGTTCATGCTCCACCTCCACTTTGGCCACCAAACGGAAAAGACTGGCGATTTTTGGGAAGCCCTCCTCATCGGCCACATCGGCGAAGTTGGCGTAAAGGTCGCTCCACTCCTCATGTTCGCCGGCGGCGGCTTCAGCCAGATTGGTGCGGGTGTCAGCGATGACCCCCGCCGGATAACCGGCTTTGATTTCAACCACGCCACCCTCGAGTTGCTCGAAGAAACGGCGCGCATGTTCCAGTTCCTGATCGGCGGTAATGCAAAAAACAGCTGCGATTTGATGATACCCTTCCTCGATGGCTTTACGGGCGAACAATTCGTAGCGTGAACGGGCCTGGCTTTCGCCGGCGAAAGCAGCCAGCAGATTGTGCTCTGTCCGGGTGCCTTTTATTGATTTGTCTGACATATTGATTAAATTCTAATAATTAGATAATTTGAATGTTAAATTTTTCTGATAATCAAAACAAATTAAGTGAGGGTAAAGTTCAAATTAAGTGAAGGTAAAGTTCAAAAAAAAACACACGCAAAATAGATAGATTAAAAATAAATCATTAATTTTGTAAAAAATTGGAGAAATGGCACAAGACTTGCAACAACGGCTTCTGCGATTGAAAGGCAAAATGGATCTTTTGATTGAGCAAGGAGTGCTGCTCCGAAAGCAGAAACAGGAGGCTGACATCCGCGCCCGGCAGCTACAGGAGATAGTTGACAGGCAGCGACGCGAAATCGAATCCTTGAAAATGCAGCTGGAGTATATGCAGATTGCGTCGTCATTCGCCCCCTCGAGGGAGCAGGTGGAGCAATCGAGAGCCATTCTTTCCGGTTTAGTGCGGGACATTGACAAGTGCATCAACGACTTAAAACAATGATGCAATGAGCGAAAAAAAAGAAATAAATTTACGCATAGCCGATTTGGCACCTATCCCCATCCAGACAACCGTCGAGGATGAGGAGAGCTGGACAAGCGCCAAGGACCAGTTGAACAACCTTTGGGTGACATGGTCGAAGCGCTTTCCGAAAAAAAGTTCCAAAGAGATTCTGGCGATGATTGCGCTGCGGTTCGCGCAGGTGCATGTCAAACGTCAGAACGATGACAAAGAGTTGGAGTCGATTCTCGAGAACTTTGAACATGAAATCGACCGTATGATACTGCGCGATGTGGCGCAGGCCGGTTCCGATGATGACGACCTTTCGGATTCTCCATCGTGAGCCGCCGGAACGTCACCAGCCTGATGCGCCACTGATGGTAACCGGCCGCGGCAACGCCGGAGTGGCCACCATCCGTCAGAAAGCCTTCACCAGCGCTTGTCAAACACAGATCATACTCCAGTGAGCCATAGGCTTGCCGATGCTTAGCTCTCCATTTTCGCATCCATTCCCTTGCTCCGGATAACCGGTATTGTCACAGAGGTGACATCAACGCCAGCCATCGCCCAGATGGACACAACGGCGGCCAGTCAGCCCGTAGCGCCACTTTTCCCCGCAACACGGGAAACGGCGCCCCGGACCCCCGACAACGTAATCCGGAAATAATCCGGGGCCTCCACCCAACGGCGGACGCCGGCCGGACACATTTTTCAAGCATTATCCTGCACTCCACCTCATTCATTGAAGCGACACTGGAGCGGAAACAGCCATCCGCCCCTCCTGAATCGAGGCGCAGTGCTTTTTTTATAACTCATCAAAAACAACGTAATACTGTAACATGCTGTATATTATCTGCACCATCGTAGCACTCGCTGTTGGAGCCCTGGCCACATTCATGGTCCAGAAATCCCTGGCCAAGAGCCGTGCTAAAATCATCATTGAAAACGCCCGAAACGAGGCCGACGTGCTAATGAAAAACAAAATTCTCGAAGCACGCGAGCAAGAAATGAAAATAAAGGCCGACGCTGAGAAAAACGCTAACCAGCGACTCTCGAAAATCCAGTCGCAGGAAGCAAAAATCCGTCAGCGCGAAATGCAACTCAACCAGCAGCACAGCGAAAACCAGCGCACCCGCAACGAACTCGACGGAGTGCGTTCAAACCTGGAATCGCAGATCGCCGCTAACGAAATGCGCCGCGAAGAACTCGAAAAACTCGTCAAGGACGCTCGCACCCAGCTGGAATATATCTCAGGTCTGAGCAGCGACGAAGCCAAGGAGAAACTCGTGGAGTCACTCAAGGACGAAGCCAAAACAGCCGCCGCTTCCTACATCAACGACATCATGGACGAAGCCAAGATGACCGCCAACAAGGAGGCCAAACGAATTGTGGTTCAGTCAATCCAGCGAGTGGCAACTGAAACAGCCATCGAAAACTCCGTGACCATTTTCCACATCGACTCCGATGAGATAAAAGGCCGCATCATTGGCCGTGAGGGTCGCAACATCCGTGCTCTCGAATCCGCCACCGGAATTGAAATCATTGTCGACGACACCCCCGAGGCAATCGTGCTCTCAGGTTTCGACCCCGTGCGTCGTGAAATAGCCCGCCTGGCCCTCCATCAGCTCGTGGCCGACGGACGAATCCATCCCGCCCGCATCGAAGAGGTGGTTGCCAAGGTGCGCCGCCAAATCGAAGAGGAGATAGTGGAAACCGGTAAACGCACTGCCATCGACCTCGGCATACATGGTCTGCATCCTGATCTGATTCGTCTGGTCGGCAAAATGAAATATCGTTCAAGCTACGGACAAAACCTGCTTCAGCACTCGCGTGAAACCGCCAACCTTTGCGCCATCATGGCATCGGAATTAGGTCTGAACCCCAAGAAAGCGCGTCGCGCCGGTCTGCTCCACGACATAGGCAAAGTGCCCGATGAGGAGCCCGAACTGCCCCACGCTCTGTTAGGCATGAAGTTGGCCGAGAAATACAAAGAGAAACCTGAGATATGCAACGCCATCGGTGCTCACCACGACGAGATTGAGCAGACATCGCTGCTGGCGCCCATAGTGCAGGTGTGCGACGCCATCTCCGGCGCGCGTCCCGGCGCGCGTCGTGAAATCGTCGAAGCCTACATCAAACGTCTCAACGACCTTGAACAGCTCGCTCTGAGCTATCCCGGAGTTATCAAAACCTACGCCATCCAGGCCGGTCGCGAGCTCCGCGTGATTGTCGGCGCCGACAAAATCGACGATGTTGAAACAGAAAAACTCTCAGCCGAAATCGCCAAGCGCATCCAGGATGAGATGACATATCCCGGACAGGTTAAAATCACCGTAATCCGTGAAACCCGCTCCGTTAGTTTCGCTAAATAATGGAAGGGGATATCACCACTCCTGCTGACTTTATCGATGAAATAGGACCGCAGCAGGATAAGCACTGCCGCCGACGCTGCGACAGTTGCGACGGGTCCGCCCAGCGTGGGAAACTCCATTGCTTCAACTGGCTCTCCGATGTGCCCGGCGGCTACGCCGACGACGACATGGTCGAGGTGCAGTTCAAGAACACCCGCAAAGGGTTCTACAAAAACTCAACCGACATCCCCCTGGAAATAGGCGACTGGGTGGCCGTGGAGGCTTCCCCGGGCCATGACGTGGGGCAGGTGACCATGATCGGCGCGCTGGTGCGGTTGCAGATGCGTAAGGCCGGGGTCAAGCCCGACGCCGAAGTGAAACGTGTGTTCCGCAAAGCGCGTCAGTCCGACATGGAGATGTTTGAAAAAGCCAAGGCGCGTGAAAACGAAACCATGATACGCTCACGCCAGATTGCCGAGGACCTCAAACTCAACATGAAGATTGGCGACGTGGAGTTCCAGGGCGACGGCAACAAAGCCATATTCTACTACATCGCCGACGAACGCGTCGACTTCCGTCAGCTCATCAAGGTGCTGGCCGAGTCGTTCAAGGTCAGAATCGAGATGAAACAGATTGGAGCGCGCCAGGAAGCCGGACGCATCGGTGGCATCGGGCCTTGCGGACGTCCGCTATGTTGCTCGAGCTGGATGACCAACTTCGTTTCCGTGGCCACCAGCGCCGCCCGCTACCAGGATATTTCCCTGAACCCGCAGAAACTCGCCGGACAATGCTCGAAACTCAAATGTTGCCTTAATTTCGAGGCTGACATGTATGTGGAAAGCGTCAAGCGCATGCCCCCGAGGGAAATCCGCCTGGAAACCGCCGATGCGACATACTTCCACTTCAAAACCGACATTTTCAAGCGTGAGATAACCTACTCAACCGATAAGTCCATACCCGCCAATCTGGTGACCATCACCGCCGCCCGGGCCTTCGAGGTCATTGCCATGAACAAGCAGGGTGAAAAACCGGTGCAGTTGCTCCCCGACGGTGAGAAACAAGAGAAACAGAAAGGGGAATACGCCGATTTGCTCGGTCAGGATTCGCTGACACGCTTCGACAAAAAGAAACGGAAAAAGAAAAAGTCGGGAGGTGGTGGAAAGCAAAAGGACGACGGCGAACAGCAACAGCCGCGTCAACGTCAGCAACAGCAGGGCAAACCTGATGGAGCCGACGCCAAGGCATCCGCCCCCCAGCAACAGCAAAATCAGCAGCGTCGCCGCAACAAAAACCGTAACCGGCAGCGGCCGCAGCAGTCTGACAACAAAGATAACAAAGAAGGATAAACAAGCGCTTCTCCGATGCCCGGAATCCGTCATTTCATCAGCAGTTTACTGGCCGTCGCCATGCTGACCGCAATGGTGGCCTGTGACCAGCCGGCCAACCGCTTCAGCAGCTACCGCAACATCGACATCGACCAAGGATGGGCCTATGCCGACACTCTGGCTTTTTTCCCTGACCACGCCGACTCAGTGGCCACGGGAGCCTACTGGGTGTGTGTCCGCCACAACAACAACTACCCCTACGCTAACCTTTGGCTCGAACTGAGTTATGCCGACGACCGGGGCGAAACCCACACCGACACCTTGAACATGCCGCTGGCCGACACCTACGGACGCTGGAAAGGACAGCGGCTGGGGCTGAAATATCAGCAGCGGATCAAGGCCACCGGCCGGGTGACACACGTGATCGGCACTCCGCTCAAGCTCCGCCACATAATGCGCGTCGACACCATCCGCGACATTGATCTCGTTGGGTTGGAGTTCATCGGCGACAAATGAGGGTGGCGGCTGTTTGGCCGCGCATCGCTGAACGTTTACGTACACATTATTCCCCGAATTACATACTCAGAGAGTGTGATTGAATTAAAATCATTTTAGTTTGATGAAGCTGAAAGAAAACTTTGACAGCCTGATTTTCGACATGGACGGCACCCTGTGGGACGCTGTCGACTCATATTGCGAAATATGGAACGTCACATCGGGTCAGCTCGGGATTGACCGTGTTGTCACACGCGATGAACTCATCGACCTGATGGGTTGCACCATCGACGTGATCATGGAACGGCTGTTCCGCGGACGCGAGGTCGACACGGAGCGTTATCTCGACCTGCTCGACCGTAACGAACGGCTGATGATGCCCCGGTTGGGCGGACGTCTCTATCCCGACGTGATGCGCCGAATTCCGGAGCTGAGCCGCCGCTACCGCCTGTTCATGGCAAGCAACTGCGGATCCGACGGATTGCGCAACTTCCTGAAATTCACCAAACTCGAACCATATTTCGAGGACACCATAACTTATGGCGAAACTCTCAAGGACAAGCAGTGGAACATACGCGTCATCGCTGACCGCAACAACCTGAAAAACCCGCTCTACATTGGCGACACCGCCGGCGATTGCCGGAGCGCGCATCAGGCGGGGGTGAAAATGCTCAATGTCACCTACGGCTTCGGATATGCCGAACAGGCCGACTACTTCGCCGATTCATTCGACTCGATGGCCCGGATGTTGCTCCATGAAAACCCGCTTGTGCTTTGGAGCGACGACGAATATGCCCTGCGCCTTGAGCGAATCCGCTCGCTTATGCGCAAGGAGGATGTCAGCCTCGGACTCGTGGCCGACAACGCCAATCTTTTTTATCTGACCGGACGTGTGTTCTGCGGCTTCGCAGCTATTCCGGCTGCGGGCGACCCCGTTTACTTCGTGCGCCGTCCCGAAGGATTGACGGGCGGCGGCTTGCACATGATCCGCAAGCCCGAGGAAATCCCGGCCTTTCTGAACATTGACCCTCCGACGGTGGCACTGGAAACCGACACCGCCTCATGGTCCGAAATCGAGCGACTGAAAAAACTTTATCCTGCGGCCACGCTGAAAAACATGTCGCAGATCATGATGCAGGCCCGTTCAGTCAAAACTCCCGGCGAGATTAAACTCATGGTCCGCTCAGGTATGCTCCAGACAAAAGTCTACAACATGATTCCGGAAATCATGCGCGAGGGAATGACCGACGTGGAGCTGCAGATAGAGATCGAGACATTGCTGCGGCGCAACGGCTGTCTGGGAAACTTCCGCATCCACGGCAACTCCATGGAACTGTTCATGGCCAACATTCTCGTGGGTGAGAACGCCGACACCCCGTCGCCCTACGACTTCGCCATGGGTGGAGCCGGACAACATCCGTCGCTTCCCGTGGGAGCAGATGGCACGGTGATCCATAAGGGTGAACCGGTGATGGTCGACGCCAACGGCAACTTCACCGGCTACATGACCGACATGACCCGCATGTTCGCCATCGGCGACATCAGTCAGGAGGCCCGCAAAGCCCTCCGTTGCTCCGTCAGAATCTGCGATGAGCTCGCCGCAATGGCCATTCCGGGAGCGGAAGCCAAAGAACTTTATCGGCGCGCGCTTGAGATAGCCACCGACGAGGGGCTCGCCGACAACTTCATGGGACATACCCAGAAAGCCGGATTCGTGGGCCATGGCGTGGGGATAGAGATCAACGAAATTCCGGTGCTCGCACCCAAAAGCCGCCACACACTCCAGACCGGTAACACCATAGCCATCGAGCCCAAGTTCGTCATTCCGGGTGTGGGAGCCGTGGGCGTTGAAAACACCTATGTGGTGTGCGATGACGGTCAGGCCAAATGTATAACCCCGGCAAAACAGCAGCAATTATGAAAACACTCGCAGACGTAAGACAGATGATTGACACCCCGCTGTTCCATCTGGTGGGTGACGCCGCCGACGCCATGGACCGTGATTGTTTCGTGGTGGGCGGTTACGTGCGCGACCTTTTTCTGGAGCGCCATTCCAAAGATGTTGATTTCGTGACCGTTGGCAGCGGCATCGACCTGGCCAAGAAAGTGGCGTCGATGATGAAGCCCCGCGGCAAAGTCAATGTCTACAAAAACTACGGCACCGCCCAGGTTCATGGGTCGCATGGCGAGGAACTCGAGTTCGTAGGTGCCCGGAAAGAATCCTACCGCCGCGAAAGCCGTAACCCGATTGTTGAGGACGGCACGCTCGACGACGACATCAGCCGGCGCGATTTCACCATCAACGCCATGGCGCTCAGAGTCGACGGAAAAGGATTCGGCGAATTGGTCGATATGTTCGGCGGTTTGCAGGATCTGGAGCGACGCACCATCCGCACCCCCCTCGACCCCGACATCACATTCAGCGACGACCCGCTCAGAATGATGCGTGCCATCCGTTTCGCCACACAGCTCAAATTCAGCATCAGCTATCAGACCTTCGAGGCCATACGCCGCAACGCCGAAAGGATCAAAATCATCTCGGCCGAACGGATTTATTCCGAGCTGACAAAAATAATGCAGTCGGCAAAACCGTCGATTGGATGGACACTGCTGCTTGACTGCGGATTGCTCAAACTGGTGCTTCCGCAGCTCCACGCCATGTGTGGGGTGCAGACGGTCAACGGCCGCGGCCACAAAGATAACTTCTATCACACAATGCAGGTGCTCGACGCCGTGGCAATGAAAACCGACGACGTGTGGCTCCGATGGGCCGCGCTGTTCCACGACATAGGCAAGCCGGTGACAAAGAAATGGATCGACGGGGTGGGGTGGACTTTCCATAACCACAACTTCGTGGGGGCCAAAATGATTCCGTCGATTTTCCGCGCGCTGAAATTCCCGATGGATGACAAAATGAAGTTCGTGGCCAAAATGGTCGAACTCCACATGCGCCCCATAGCCTTGGTTGAGGAAACTGTCACCGACTCGGCAGTGCGTCGTCTGCTTGTCGACGCCGGCGACGACATTGAGTCGCTCATGACCATTTGCGAGGCCGACATAACATCGAAAAACTCCGAAAAGGTGAAGCGTTTTCTGGAAAACTATCACATTGTGCGCCAGAAAATCATCGACCTCGAGGAGCGTGACCGTCTGCGCAACTGGCAACCCCCCATCACCGGCAACGACATCATCGATGTGTTCGGACTCGAACAAGGGCGCCTCGTTGGTGAAATCAAACAATATGTCAGGGAAAAACTGCTCAACACCGACACCCCCAACGATCTTCAGCTCGCCCGCGAACTGATGATTCAGAAAGGGAGGGAGTTGGGATTGGAACCTATCAAACAGTGACTATGTACTACATAAAAAAACGTCTCGAAATATCGGCCTCGCATTCGCTGTCGCTCTCTTATACCAGCAAATGTGCCAACCTCCACGGCCACAACTGGATAATCAACGTATGCTGCAAGGCCGATGAGCTGAACGCCGACGGCATGGTGACCGATTTCTCACACATAAAGAGTCAGATCACCGAGCGACTCGACCATCAGAATCTGAATGAGGTGCTCACGTTCAATCCAACGGCCGAAAACATTGCCCGGTGGATATGTGACAATGTCGAGAACTGCTATCGTGTGGAAGTGCAGGAAAGTGAAGGAAACATAGCGATATATGAAAAATAAACCTTTGAGAGTCAACGAGATATTCTACTCATTGCAGGGCGAAGGCTACTGGACCGGAACCCCGATGGTGTTCATCCGTCTGGCCGGGTGCAACCTCAAGTGCGACTTCTGCGACACCGACCATTCACGCTTCACACCGATGACCCCTCGGCAGATAACCGACAAGGTGATGGAATTCCCGCCGCAGCATGTGGTCATCACCGGAGGCGAACCCTCGCTGCAGCCGCTCGAAGAGCTGGTTGACCTGCTCCATGAACATGGGCGCACGGTTCACATAGAAACAAACGGCACAAACCGTCTGCCACTGTCGATCGACTGGATAACCTGCTCGCCAAAGGATGGCGGAGAGGTTGTGCTCGACCGCATCGACGAACTCAAGGTGGTGTTCCAAAACCGGAGCGTGGAGCATATGCTCAGCCAGTTTCCGCGAGTCAGAAACCTGTTTCTCCAACCCGTGTCAGGGTCGAACATCCCTGAAACGGTTAGCTACATTCTGGAACATCCTCACTGGCGCCTGTCGCTCCAGACCCATAAAATTCTCGATATACAATAAAAAAGTCACCTCTTGATGAACTTTTCCGCATCTCATTTGTTTTAATATAAATTAATGTGTAAC
>JAXJVW010000294.1:0-11989 GCA_036308365.1 Muribaculaceae bacterium | reverse complement strand
CTGTAATATATACTTTGCGGTAAAATTATGTTCCGCTGTTTTGTGAAAATGTATGCTTGACAAGTTGTTGTAAATTAAGTTAGATTAATCATTATTAAAGAATTAGCTGAGCTATGAAAACTTTATATTATTTAATATTGACTTCGGTCATAGCCGGATTCGGCATAAGTTCATGTTCTGATGGGGAAAGTGCGGGAAATGACTATGAACCGATAAGGATGACAACCCAAACGAGGGCTACGGCCGAGAAAATGGAGAGTTTCTATGTTGAATTCGCCAAGGATGCGTTTCGCATGAGAGATTCACGGGTTGAGGATGACCGCAACAGGGTTGTTTCGCCGGTGTCGGCGTCGATGCTTCTGGGAATGTATGCCAATGGTGCGTCGGCCAAGGACCGAGAACAGATAGTTGGTTATTTGGGCGTTGATGATGTTGAGTCGGTCAATGAGTTGAGTGCCATGTTGATGCGAGAACTTCCCGCGGTTGACAAGCGGAGCGAGCTGAAACTGACGAACGTCTTGTGGACACTGCCTGAGCTGACGTTGCGACAGAGTTTTGAGTCGGTGATTGGTGGGAACTATGGTGCTCACATACAGAAGGCTGACTTCAGGACTCCGGCGACGGCGCAGCTGATGATAAACGAGTGGATAGCGAGGGAAACCAACGGTGGAATCCGGAATTATTTACAGGATTTGTCGGATAAAACTCATTTCCTGATGCTGAACACACTTAGTTTTCAGTCGGCTTGGGGAGGTGATTATTTTGATGAGAGGATAACCGCTCCGGGTGATTTCTATGGCGTGAGCTCGGCCGGACCTGGTGCTGAACCTTCGGTGAGCAAGGTTGAGATGATGCGTTCAGATGTGGTAGAGACAAAGTATCTGAAGGATAGTGATTTTGAATATGTCACACTTGACTTCGGCAATGGCGCTTATGAAATCAGGTTTGTTGTGCCTTGCGAGGGTTTGGATTTCGACAGGGCCATGGACTTGTTGACCAAGGAACGATATGACGGGCTTGTGGCCCAGGCTCACTCCGACATGGTGATGGTGACAGTCCCGAAATTTGAGATTGACGGAAGGGTGGATCTTGTTGATGTTCTCGCGTCGAGAGGTGTTGACATAAGCTTGTTCAGAGATAATAATATGTTTAACGAGACGCTTGATAACGCTTTGCTTCTGTGTCATCAGGGGGTGAGATTCGCCATGGATGAGAAAGGAGCGAAGGTGGTGTCGGCAACGGTGTCATCGGATGCTGAGTTGTTACCCGTCGGCAGGGAGGTGAACATCAATCGCCCGTTTATGTTTTTCGTCACTGAGCGTAGCACTAACGCCTGTTTGATTGCCGGCCGGGTGCTCGGGTTCTGATATGGAGTTTAAACAATAACTTAAAGATGAATGGCCGAAGTGCCCATCGGTGGCCGCGGTAATAAAAAAAAGTGCGACGGAGAGTTCCGCCGCACTTTTTTATGGATTGGATTGGGTTATCAGAAAATGTAGCGTTTGGTGTAACGGCCGTTCTGTTTAACGATGAATATGCCGTTAGAGGGGTTGGCTACCTTGATGCCCTGGAGATTGAAGTATTCAGGAGCTTCGTTGTCAGATTCAACTATTTCCACTGAGCTTTCGCCTGAGTCGCCCTGGAGGTTGTAAACGGCTGTGTGGCGAACGGCCACATTGTCGGGTGTTTGGCCGTTTCCGTTGAAGATGACGAATGATTTGGCGAGGTTCTTATCGGTTGTGACGGTGTAGATCCAGAGGTCCTGTCCGAATTTACGCATTGCCGCTCCGGGCCATCCGCCGGTGATTTCGTGTCCGGGTCCGTTGTAGATGTAGCAGTTGACGTTGCTCCAGTTTGATTTGGAGTTGTCGAAGTAGAGTGCCCATTCCTTGGCTTCGGTGGGATCGTCGGGGTCAACGCCGTTGAAGGGGTTCTCGGGGTCGGCGACGATTTCGTAGCCTGTTGAGCCGTCGTAGGTCATCCATGTGTCGGAAGTGATGTCCTTGATGTCGGCGGTTTTCGCGCCACCGTTGTTGTTGAGGACGAGGTTTACGGATTCGGCGTCGGCGAAGTTGTAGTAGTAATATTCGTAGTCGCCGAAGGTTTTGGTGGCTGAGAGTTTCTGTCCGGGCCATTTGCCGGTGAATTCAGTTGTGGTGCCACCGGCGGTGCTCCATGAGTACATGTTGGGGGCGTTGTCGGCCAGCACGTAAACGGTGATTGTGGCGTTGGGGTCTACTTTTTTGTAGGTGACGGTGCCGGTGAATGATGAGCCTGCGTTGTCCTCTACGCCCCATTTCACTGTCACTGACTGACCGAAGGCCATGTCGGATCCGATGGTGAAGGATGTTCCGTTGGCGGGGATGTCGTTTTGTTTGCCGTCGGCGATCTGATACCAGCCTTTGGTTGCCGCTTCGTTGAGTGAAACGTTCACGGTGAGGGTTTCAGTTTTGAACGCGCCGCCTGCGGGGTCGAAAGTCACGGCCGGAGCGCCAATGGCATCGTCGGCTGTGTAGAATTGAGTTGTTCCGGGGTCGCTGAATGAGGGTTTGCCACCTTTGGCCACGGGTGTTGTGGTGTAGATGAACATTCCGTCCTCACCAACTTTGCCACCTTTCCAGTCTTTTACGAGCACACGGAGCTGACCTTTGTTTTTGGGAGCGTCGACGGTGATTGATGCGCCACCCTGATAGGTTTTGCCGGTCACCAGGTCGGTGTAGGTTCCTGCGGGAACGTTGGTGAAAGTGGCTCCACCGTTGATTGCCACCAGGGCGTAGCTGTCTTTGTAAGCGCGTTTGAAGGCCCATCCGCCGTTAGCTGAGCAGCCTTCGAAGGTGTATTGGCCTTTGCGGAGCGCGGGCACGGCGGCGCGGATCTGGTTGAGGCGGATGATGTGTTGCGAGAGGTCGCCGCCGAGGGTTTTGGCAGCGTTGCCTGTTGCCTGGTAGTCGCCGAAGTCAGATGCGGTCACGTTGCCTTCGATGTAGTGTCCGAAGTAGGCGCGGCCTGAATCTTTGACGGGCATGTCGGTTCCGCCTGCGTCAACTTTGCAGCCTGCCTGGAATTCCACTTCCGAGCCGTAGTAGATGCAGGGAATGCCACGGAAGGTGAACATCAGCGCGAGGTTTTCGGCCCACTGGTTTGTTCCGCCGTTGAAGCGGGTGCCGTCGTTAGGACCGGGGCAGTAGTCGTGTGAGTCAACGTAGACCACGTTGAACGATGCGTCGTTGTAGTATTTGTCGCCTTTGTTGGCTACGGAAACGGCTGCCGCGGCGTTGTTGAAGTTGTAGTGCATGGGGAAGTCGATGATGGAGAAACCTGAATAGTCAGAGTAGTCAGGTTCGTGCCATTGACCGTTTTTGAGGAACACGTTGTCAGACTCACGCATTATTGAGGGCTCTTTTTCGCAGAGGGTCATGTTTCCGTAGAGGCTGTCGTCGCCTTCCTTGATGTAGATGTTATCCCAGTAAGAAGCGTCGTAGTTCCACTGGCTTACGATGTCCTGGGGTGATTTCCAGGTGTAGAAGTAGCTTGAGAGGTTGGGCTGGTCGCGGTAGGTGGGTTCGGAGTAGCGTGCGCAGCATTCGCCGAACATGAAGAAGGGGGCACCGTTGAGACGTTTTGATTTGTATTTTTCGCCCAGTTCGAGGAATTGAGGTATGAAGGAAGTGTTGAATGTCAAACGTGAGATGTGACCGGTTGTGTCGATGCGGAAACCGTCAACACCCATTTCGATGAATTTGCCGTAGCATTTCACGAGATATTCAGCCACGGCGGGGTTCTCGGTGTTGAGGTCGACGCAGTCGCCGGCGATCTGTCCCCACCAGCGTGAGGGGTAGTCCCAGTTCCAGGCGGTTGCAAGGTGGTGCCAGTAGTTGTGCGAGTCCTTGTTGGTGCCGTCGGTGTTTTTGAGGTAGGGGAAGCGTGCGTTGTACTGATCTTTTCCGGGAAGATCGTTGTAGTTCGCGGGGAGTTTGTCGTAGTTAGGAGTTATTGAAGCCGACACGCTCGCCTGGTTGCGGATGTCCTGTGAGCGGTAGAAGAGCTCGGCGAAGTGAGCTTCACCGAAGTTACCTGTGTGGTTGAGCACGATGTCGAGGATGATTTTCATTCCTTTGGCGTGGGCAGCGTCGATGAGCGACTGGAACGATACGTCCTGGTCGGCGCCCCAGTCTTTGCGGCTTTCGTAGCGGAGGTCAACTTTTGAGAAGTCCATAGCGTGGTAGCCGTGGAAGTCGGTTCCGGAGCAGTTCTGAACCACGGGGGTGATCCATACGGCGGTGAAGCCGAGAGCCTTGATGTAGTCGAGTTTGTCAATGAGACCTTTGAAGTCGCCGCGCCAGTCGGGGTCGTTGTTGGCGATCTGCACGTCCTGATGGTCCCAACCGCACACGTTGTTGGTGGGGTCGCCGTCGTAGAAGCGCGTAGTCATTGCGAAGTAGATTGTCTCATCACGGAAATCCGTGCGGTCACCGACGAAAGTTTCTCCTTTCGCGGTGAAGTTGCCCATGACGCACAACGATGCGGCAAGAGCCATAGCAAGTTTTTTCATGAATGGTAAGAAAAACGTTTAAAGTATGATATATAATTTATGGTTTGTTTTCAAGGGCTGCGCTGACTGTTTGAATTCATTACAGAACCTTGATGGGTTTGGATTTTGTGGCAAAGATAAGTTAAAAAATCGAAATCTGCAAATCTCGCTCTGTTTAGCCATGGTTTGCGGTTTAATGTGAAAAAGGCGAACCGCTGGATTTCAGCAGATTCGCCTTTATGACAATGATTATGAGCGAGGATTATTTTTTTTCGGGTGCGAACATCATTGCTATTGAAACCAGCAGCATGAGCGCAGCGAAAATGTAGCATTCGGTTGCCATGTCGCTTTCAGCCTGTTCGATGATGGCCGCGCTGACACCCATGGGGATCGCGAAGCCGAAAAGGAATTTGGCCCCTCGGTCAATTTTCTGTGATTGAGTGGCCACGGCTTTATTCGAGATTATGGCACAGAGTCTCGCGAGGAACACAAGCAGCGCCACTCCGCCTAACGTGTAGGCTATCCATATGGCAGTGTTTGAGCCGAGCATGCCGACCGCCATGAACGGTAAACAACTGATGACGGTCAGTGCGCTTGTTGATAGAATGGAATCTTCGGTTTTAAGTAAATTCATGGTGTGGCGATTTTTTTATTATGTGATTTCTGGTTTCAAAATTATGTAAAATGTTTCATTTTGCAAAAAATACGATATAAAATTAGTGAAATAAGTAGGGAATCGTTCTTGTTTTCAAGAACATGTAAAGCGTTTCGTTGGCCGGCTGGAGAGGTGTCAAATGAAAAAGGGTGAGCCGAGTGGCTCACCCTTTAATATAGTTCAGCGGTTGATGCGTTGTTTGGATTTACATCATTCCGCCCATGCCGCCCATTCCGGGAGCGGGCATTGCGGGTGCCGCGTTTTCATCTTTTTTGTCGGCGATGACACATTCAGTGGTGAGGAACATGCCAGCGATTGATGCGGCGTTTTCCAGAGCCACGCGGGTCACTTTGGCGGGGTCGATGACACCTGCGGCGAGGAGGTTCTCGAATACGCCGGTGCGTGCGTTATAGCCGAAGTCGCCTTCGGCGTCCTTGACGCGCTGCACAATCACGGCCCCTTCGGCGCCGGCGTTAGCCACAATCTGTCGGAGGGGTTCCTCGATGGCGCGTTTGACGATGTGGATGCCGGTTGTTTCGTCGTCGTTGTCTCCTTTGAGATTCTCGAGGGCGGCCACGCAGCGGATGTAGGCCACGCCACCACCGGGTACGATACCTTCGGCGATAGCCGCGCGGGTTGCTGAGAGGGCGTCGTCAACGCGGTCTTTTTTCTCCTTCATTTCCACTTCGGATGGAGCGCCGATGTGGAGCACTGCCACTCCACCGGCGAGTTTCGCCAGACGTTCCTGGAGTTTCTCGCGGTCGTAGTCGCTGGTGGTGTTCTCGATTTGAGTTTTGATCTGAGCCACACGCATGGCGATAGCGTCGGCTGCGCCCGCACCGTTGACAATGGTTGTGTTTTCTTTGTTCACAGTGATTTTGTCGGCTCTACCGAGCACTTCAACAGTGGCGGCGTCGAGGCGCATGCCTTTCTCTTCTGAAACGACCACGCCGCCGGTGAGGATCGCTATATCCTCGAGCATGTCCTTGCGGCGGTCGCCGAAGCCGGGGGCTTTGACGGCGCATATTTTGAGAGAACCGCGCAGACGGTTCACCACGAGAGTGGCGAGAGCTTCCTGATCAACATCCTCAGCGATCACCAGCAGCGGACGGCCTGACTGGGCTGTGGCTTCGAGGATTGGGAGCATGTCCTTGAGGTTTGATATTTTTTTGTCGTAGAGCAGAACGTAGGGTGATTCCATCTCGCATTCCATTTTTTCAGGATTGGTGACGAAATAGGGTGAGATGTAGCCACGGTCGAACTGCATACCTTCAACGATGTCGACGGTAGTTTCTGTGCCTTTGGCCTCATCGACGGTGATGACACCCTCTTTTTTCACTTTCTGCATAGCTTCGGCGATGAGTTTGCCGATTTTTTCGTCGTTGTTGGCTGAGATGCGTGCCACGTCTTCGATTTTCTTGAAGTCGTCGCCTACTTCCTGCGACTGAGCCTTGATGCCTGCCACGACGGCTTCCACGGCTTTGTCGATGCCTCGTTTAACATCCATGGGGTTAGCGCCTGCGGCCACGTTTTTGAGTCCGACGGTGATGATTGACTGGGCGAGCACGGTTGCTGTTGTTGTTCCGTCGCCGGCGTCGTCGCCGGTTTTTGAAGCCACTTCCTTGACGAGCTGGGCGCCCATGTTCTGGAAGGGGTCCTCGAGTTCTATTTCGCGTGCCACTGACACACCGTCCTTAGTGATGTGGGGAGCGCCGAATTTTTTTTCGATTATAACGTTACGTCCTTTCGGACCGAGAGTTACTTTGACTGCGTCGGCCAGAGCGTCGACGCCTTTTTTGAGGTCTTCACGAGCCTTGATGTCAAATTTAATTTCTTTAGCCATGATTGTTGTATTATAGATTATTCAATAACAGCCAAAACGTCACTTTGGCGCATGATGAGATATTTTTCACCTTCGAGTTCGATTTCCGTACCGGCATATTTCCCGTAGAGGACGGTGTCGCCGTTTTTGAGCACCATTTCCTCATCCTTGGTGCCGTTGCCGGTCGCGATGACAGTTCCTTTGAGAGGTTTTTCCTTAGCGGAGTCAGGGATGATGATTCCTGACATGGTGACTTCTTCAGCCGGTGTGGGGTTTATGAGCACACGGTCGGCCAGTGGTTTGATATTCATAGTCGTTATTGATTTAATGTTAGTTATTCTGCCAATGGTAAGTAGCAACTATCGTGCCAAAGTTGATCAGAGGAGAGAAATCAGATGAATAACAATGGCGTGTCAGAGATTGTTCAGGCGTGTAACTTTTCGTTTTTCCAGCGCAATAGCGATGAAAGTGAATATGCCCAGTAGAATGAGCAGGAGTGTCTGCGCGCCGAGCACCAGATTGGCGAAGGCTGTCGCCTGGAGGTTGAATGTGGCAGGATCGGCGCCTTGGGGCATGTAGAGTGTCAGCCCGAATATGACAGCGAGCTGCCAGGGTCCGATGCCGCCGTTCGAGGGTATGCCCATTGCGATGCTCGATAGGGTGAAGCAAACCAGACACACGATGAAACCGTTGGTGTGGAGCAGTTCGGCGGTCATGGGGAAGGCGTAGAAGGCCACGTAGAGCTGGGTGTAGTAGCACCCCCACACGCAGCATGTCAGCAGCAGCCAGCGAAGTTTGTGCTTCATTGTCAGGATTGTCGCGAATCCAACCCACAGTTCACGGAGCATGGCTTTGATTTTGTCGATGAACTTTCCTCGGCCGAAGCGGAAGAAGGCCCAGAGGGCAGCCATGAAGGCCACCGCGGCAATGTAGGTCAGGGGTGATGACAGCAGCCGCGACAGGTCGTCGTAGGCTTGCGGATATTTCTGGATGAACGCCATGATTCCCGACGATGCGAGCAGGAAAGTGCCGACGGTTATCAGCAGCACGGTCACCGTGTCGGCCAGACGGTCTGACACCATCGAACCGAACACCAGCGTGAACGGACGGTCCTGGCGCTGGGCGATGTAGCCGGTGCGCCAAACCTCTCCCAGACGTGGAAACACCAGGTTGATGGCGTAGGTGCCGAAGATGCTGTAGGTCAGGTTTTTCAACGGAGTGTGGCAGTCGAGCGCATCGAGCTGTATGCCCCACCGCATGGCGCGGAAAATGTGTGAGAATATACTGATTATGAGTGCCAGTCCGATCCATCGGAAGTCGCAGTCGCGTTTGATGATGGCTATCATCTCGTTGAAGTCGACGCCTGTGAACAACACGTAGCACAGGCCTATGGTGACAATCAGCGGAATGACGATTTTCATCAGTTTTTTGCCCACCGAGTCCTTTTTTTGAGTGTCTGTTGTTTTCATTTTTGGATATTTTGTGCAAATTTAGTAAAAGTTTGAGTAACTTTGTACGATAAAAACAAAATAGAAGAAATTATGCAGAACGTAAGGCCGAAAAAGAATCTGGGACAGCATTTCCTCACCGACACCTCCGTGGCCGACCGCATAGCGGCCACCCTCGATGAATATGTCGGACTGCCGGTGATAGAGGTGGGCCCGGGAATGGGTATGCTCACGCAGTTTCTGCTTGAGCGGGGTCACGATGTCACCGTTGTCGAGCTCGACAGCGAGAGTGTGGAATATCTGAAGGCCAACTATCCTCAGCTCGACGGACGCATCATCGAGGCCGACTTCCTGAAACTCGACCTGAACGAGGTTGTCAAGGGCGACGGCAAGTTCTGTGTCATAGGAAATTATCCATATAACATATCATCGCAGATTTTTTTTCATCTGCTCGACTACCGCGACCGTGTGGCGTGCTGCTCGGGCATGCTCCAGCGTGAGGTGGCGCAACGCCTGGCCGCCGGACCCGGAGGGAAGGACCGCGGGATATTGTCGGTGTTGCTTCAGGCGTGGTTCGACGTGGATTATCTGTTCACCGTCAGCGAGAATCTGTTCAATCCGCCGCCAAAGGTCAAGAGCGGTGTGATAAAGATGGTGCGCAATGACGTGACCGACCTGGGGTGTGACCCCCGTTTGTTCCGGTCGGTGGTGAAGACATCGTTCGGGCAGCGCCGGAAAACCCTCCGCAACTCTTTGCGGGGTATGTTGCCGCCGACGCCGCCGGCAGCGATGATGGAGCACGCGATCTGGGGAATGCGCCCTGAGCAGCTGTCGGTTGAACAGTTTGTGGAACTTACCAATATTATCCAGAGGTAACAATGAAAGAGTACACTGAGGAATACATTGACAAACTAAAAGGCCTGATAGAGCGTCACGACAATGACGCCCTGCGCAAGGAACTGGCCGAGATGCACCCGGCGGATATCGCCGAACTCTACCAGTCGCTGCCCGAGGCGGATGGCGACTATCTCTACACCCTGCTCGAGGGTGACACCGCCGCCGACGCCCTGATGGAGCTCGACGAGGACGACCGCCGCAAGCTGCTCAGCCACATGAGCGCCGAGGATATTGCCCAGCAGTTCATCGACCACCTCGACACCGACGAGGCCGTCGACCTTATTCAGGAACTCGACGCGGAGGACCGCGACGAGATTCTGTCGCATATCGACGACGTGGAGCAGGCCGGCGACATCATCGACCTGTTGAAATACGACGAGGACACCGCCGGCGGTTTGATGGGCAAGGAGATGCTTGTGGTCAATGAAAACTGGTCGATGCCCGAGTGTATCAAGCAGATGCGTATGCAGGCCGAGGAGATGGACGAAATCTATTATGTCTATGTGGTTGACAACGATGAGAAACTGCGCGGTGTGCTGCCGCTGAAGAAACTCATCACCAACCCTTCGGTGTCGAAAATAAAACATGTGATGGAGGTTGATCCGGCGTCGGTGAAAACCGACACCCCCATCGATGAGGTGGCGCTGGACTTCGAGAAGTATGACCTTGTGGCCATGCCTGTCATCGACTCCATCGGCAGGCTCGTTGGTCAGATCACCGTCGACGACGTGATGGACGAAGTGCGCGAGTCAAGTGAGCGCGACTATCAGTTGGCTTCGGGTTTGTCATCGGATGTGGACGCCGACGACACCATCCTCGCCCAGGTCAAAGCGCGCATACCCTGGCTGCTGGTCGGCATAGGCTCCGGAATCCTGGCGTCGGTGATTCTCGGGACATTCCAGGATCAGCTCGCCGCCGTGACCACTCTCGCCCTGTTCATCCCCATCATCGGGGGCACGGGGGGTAACGTGGGAGTGCAGGCATCGGCGATAGTCGTGCAGTCGCTCGCCAACGGTTCGCTCGAGGTGAAGCAGTTCGCCTCGCAGCTTGGCAAAGAGGTGCTCATAGGGCTGCTCAACGCCAGCATCATAGCCGGGGTCATACTCTGTTACAACCTCATAGCGCTCCCGTCGAACCTGGCGGTGACCCTCTCGGTGGCCTGCTCGCTGTTCATAGTTGTCATGTTCGCCACATTGCTGGGGACTGTAGTTCCACTGACCCTTGAGAAACTCCATATCAATCCGGCGCTCGCCACGGGTCCGTTCATTCAGATTTCAAATGACATATTCGGACTCATCATCTATGTCGGCATAGCCACATGGTTTCTCGGAATGTTCGGCCAGTGAGCACGAGTGTCGAAACGGCTGACGAAATATTCAATTTTAAGTATCTCTCAAAAATAATGCGTAGTTAATTTCTGAGAGATACTCGCAACCGTCCAGTAAACAATTATGGAACTCCTACGATTGAACAAAAACACTCTGCCCACGTCGCCTGACTACAGGCGTGTGCTCCGGCTTGGTTTTCCGGTGCTGCTGACCCAGGTTGGCATCATCGCCGTGTCGTTCGCCGACACCATGATGGTAGGGGCATATGGCACCCGTGAGCTCGCCTCGGCGGCGTTTGTCAACAACATCTTCTTCACCCTTATGGCCACCATGATGGGGTTCGCCTCAGGAATCACGCCGTTGGTGGGGGCCTACTACGCCCGCAAAATGAATCTTTCGGTGGGGCAGACTCTGCGAGTGGCCCTGCAGCTCAACTGCGCCCTGGCGCTGGTGTTCACCGCCGTGATGACGGTGGCCTATTTCAATCTCGACCTTTTCGGACAGCCTGAGGAACTGCTGCCACTCATCCGCCCTTACTTCCTCATTGTGCTCTGCACGCTGCTCCCGGCGGCCCTGTTCAACGCTTTTCAGCAAACGTCGAACGGACTGACCGACACGGCTTTGCCCATGTGGATTATCTTAGGGTCGAACATAATGAATATTGTCGGGAACTACATGCTCATCTTCGGCAAATGGGGTGCCCCCGAGCTCGGCTTGAACGGTGCGGGAATCAGCACCCTGACGGCGCGTGTCGCAGCCTTGGCCGTCCTTGCGGGGGTGATGCTGTTTTCATCGCGCTACCGTTGCTATCGCGCCGGCCTGCTGCGCGGATTCAAAGAGCGAACACGCCTTTTGAAACTTTATGCCACGTCGTGGCCCGTGATGCTGCAGGTTGGTGTTGAGTGCGGACTGTGGGCTGTCGGAGGTGTGGTGTGCGGATGGTTCGGCACGGTGCAACTGGCCTCGTACCAGGTGATAGTCACCATCAGTCAGCTCGGATTCATGACCTACATGAGTTTCGCCATTGCCGCCTCGGTGATAGTGTCGAACAAACGTGGGTTGCGTGACTACGACGGTATGCGCCGCACGGCCAACGCCGGACTGCATGTAATCCTGGCCCTTTGCACCGCCGTGTCGCTGCTGTTCGCCTTCTGCTGCCGCGGAATGATAGGCTTTTTCACCGACGACCCCACCGTGGTCTCAGCGGCCGTGCTGTTGATAACCCCCATGATTGTGTATCAGTATCTCGACGCTACGCAAATCAATTATGCGAACTGCCTGCGCGGCACCGGCAACGTGCGTCCGCTG
>JAXJVW010000293.1:0-2976 GCA_036308365.1 Muribaculaceae bacterium | reverse complement strand
TGGGGCAGGAGGTGTTCTCCGAAGAGGCATTGGGTGAGCTGCCAGTCTTTTGGGAGCTGGTGGCGGCGTTTGAGGGTTGTGTGGAGCCAGTTGATTCTGCCGGGGATGGTTTCGTCTTTTATGCGGTTGCCGGTTGAGGGGTTGTAGTGCATGATCTTTCCTGTGCGACATTGACCGGCGGTGTCAAGCTGGAGGAAGATGATGGCCAGGTCCGGGGTTGAAGCTATGCGGTAGTCGGCGATGATGCGGTCTATAGCGGTTGAGGGAATCATGGTGCGGAGGTAGGTTATGAGGTGGTTGGTGCCAGAAGGTGGTGGGATCATTGAAGGTGGGATGAGATCTGGGGATGCCCGATCGGGTCGGGCATGACGATAGTGGAGGAGATTCCTCGACTCGCTACGCTCGCTCGGAATGACAGTAGTGCGCTCAGGATGACAGTGATGGTGATGGCTCGGATGGTCGCGGAAGTATTGGCGTGGGGTGCGGTGGTAGCCGCAGGAGGATTCGTGGTCGCAGCGGCCGACGGTTTCGTGGAGTGGGTTGCCGTCGGGATCAACGTAGAGGGTAAAGCAGCGGGGACGGCCGCAACCTGGGCAAGTGTGGCGGGAGGATGGGCCTGCATATCGTTGGAGGTTATAGTAGTGTTTCATGGTTTTTCTGTTTGTTGTCCCGGGTGTCCCAGTTGTCCCGCGTCTTGTGAGGCTGGGACAGTGGGACATTCTGGGACAGTTGTGGTTTGAGCCTGGATGAGACGCCAGACTTTTGATTTGCTGAGTCCGAGGAGGGATGCTATTTCGCGCACTGATTTGCCTTGAGCTTTCAGGTCGTTGATGTTCTGCAGCTGTTTTTTGTCGTCATGTTCCGTGCGTTCTTTGAGGTGTTCTTTTTCGGTGGAGAATTCTTTGAATTCGAAGTGGACGAAGCCGTCGGTCTTTTCGATTTCATACACTATGACGTTGGAGGAGTCGTAGCGGAATTCTCCGGCTCGGACCTTGAGTTGCTTTACATATCTTAGGCGACTGTCCTTTGCGGATTTTCCGATGGCGAAGACGCTGTCGAAGAAGTTGTAGAGTTTCTTGGATCCGGCGAGGTCGTTCTGAGTGATGGGGCTTGCGAGGTTTCGTTTCGGGGTATGGGCGATGATGAGCAGGCTCCATCCGTATTGTTTCTTGAGATTCATCAGTTTCATCATGAAGAGTCCGGCATCTACTCCTTTGTCGGATGAGTTGCAGAGGTAGGTAAGGTTGTCTATTATGATGATCGATGTGTGCATCCGAAGGGCTACGGCTTCGATGTTCTTGATGATCTTTTCTTCGTAGTCTTTGACGTCGAGGGTCATCGGGTTGATTTCAGCACGATAGAGGCCTTCGGGGAACAGGTGTATGGTTCCTGTTTCGGAGTCGGTGTATCTCATCTGGAATTGCTTGTCTGTGAGTTCGCAATCGACGAGGAGCACGCGTTTGTCTATGGCTATCTGGTCTGCCATCTGTACTGCGTAGATGGATTTGCCGAGGTTGCTGTCCGAGAAGAGGCAGCAGACTTCTCCTTCGTACCAGAATTCGAGATATAGGGCTCTAGGATTGGGTCGGAGGGCAGCATCGGACAGTGTTCGGTTGGCTGATTTGATGGTGAACATTCCGATGTCGGCTGTAGCGTTGTGGGCAGATTCCATCTCGGCTGTGATAGCCAGGATAGGGTTATTTCTTTCTGCCATCTCCTCTGTGTTCGTTAAAGAGTTGGATTGCTTTTTCTACGTTGACGATGATCTTTCTGCCTCGTTGGATGCAGGCGTCTTTGAGGATGGTGTTCTTGTAGTTCTGGGCTGTGACGTGGGAGACACCGAAGAGTTTTTCGATTCCTCTGATGCCATAGACATATTGTCCGGATGCTGTGCTTGTCGGTGCCGGGGCATCCTGGTTCATTTCACGGATAAGTGATTTCACGTCGCCTACTGTGAGGGCGGCGATTGGGGTTGTGTCATTAAAGGTCATTGTGTTAAATTTTAATGGTGTATAATGACACAGTCGACTGCGCTTGGATTAGTTAACTGACGCAAAGGAAATAAGATAGAATTAATCTTGCAAATGGCTGATTTTGGAGATTTTACAAACTACAAATTTTCTTTGTTATAATCTTTACTCCACTAAACTGAACATTGTATAAAAAGCCCCTAAATTTTACACATTTATTTTCGATGTAAAATTTAGGGATGAGAATAACAAGAAAATCCAACGATTGGTTAAAGGAAGTTGAACACTCATTCAAGTGGTTATAAAACTTTTATTTAACTGTGTCAAATCTTTTTAGAAGACATCTTGCCATAGTTGGTATTTTCTTCTGTATGTTTTGCTTTCTACTTCCTTTATGAGCCAGTAGTTGTAGGTTTCCAGGATCTGTATCCTTTTGTATTTATTCAGTATGAGGTATCCCCTATCCAGCCAATTGTATATGGTCTGGCGGGAGATTCCTAAGAAGTTGGAGAGTTCGTTGCAGTTGCATTCGAGTCTGACCTTGGAGTACTCTTTCAACTTCTTCATGACTTCTTCTTTGTGGGCGATCCTTGGCGCAGCGAGGCAGATGAGTTCTTTGACACTTATTACTCTTTTACCTTGCTCACTGAGTTTTTGCAATACATTGATTGTTGTACGGATGTCAAGATTATGTTTCAGTCGGTAACTCATAAATTTTACATTTTAAAGGCTTCGTCAAATTTTAACATTGCGTTCTTTTTCTCGGTTTCTGCGATTTCGATGTATGGTTTCATTGCAGAGTAGTCCGAGTGTCCTGTGATCTTCATCACGACGTTGGCCGGGATTCCCAAAGCAAGGGCGGTGCATACGAAGGTTCTGCGGGCTGCGTGGGTTGAGAGCACTTCCCATGTCGGATGTACTTCTTCGCAGCGGGATCCGGATTGGAAGTATGTGAATTTGACGGGTTCTATGAATCCGCAGAGTTCGGCTATTTCCTTGATGTAGT
>JAXJVW010000292.1:0-6041 GCA_036308365.1 Muribaculaceae bacterium | reverse complement strand
GGCATGTTGTTCATGTCGCCGTCGGTGAAATTGTCGCGTACGGGTTCCTTGTGGGCCACGCTCCATGAGGCGAACATCCGGTGTGAGGGGTTGATTTGCCAGTTTATTCCGGTTTTGGGGTTGAAGAAGTTGTAGGTCCGGTGAATGTCGAGCAGCTGCATCTGTCCGGTGTTGTAGTCGTAGTTGTCGCTGCGGCCGTTGATCCGGTAGTCGATGTAGCGATATTGCATGTCGCCGAACACCCTCAGTGAGGAAGAAATGGCCACATTGGCTCTGGCGAAGATGTTTCCGTCGAGTTTCTCGCCCCGGTTGCGGTAGTATTCCTGGAGCGGGTCGATGTGACCTACGTAGTTGCGCACCCAGGCTATCTGTCCGAAGTGGTTTCCCTTGAAATTGTTGAGCGCACCGCCGGCTTGAGCCTGCACAATACCATGGTTGTAGGCGAATGAGAAGAGTCCGCCGCCGAATCCGTTACGGTTTTTCTTGAGGCGTATGAGGTCGCTTTTCTTAACGGTGACGCCGTCGACGGTGAACGGTTCGAGGCCGTATTCAATGAGTGTGCGGTTGGTTTTGTACTGGTTGTAGTAGCCGTCGTCGGTAGTGTAGTGGAGGGCAGCGTTCAGCGAGAGGTCTTCCGTGAGCGAGCGTGTCAGAATCAGGTGGAAATGGTGTTGGATGTAGTTGTCGGTCTGGTCGTCGTAGAATGCTGTGTTGCCGTTTGAGTCGGTGTATTTTCCGCATGGGTTGTAGCGGCGGCCATATTTTTCCATATCTTCTTTCGAGGCGTAGTCCCAGGCCATGTAGGTCTGTTCCTTACCGCCGAAAGCGAGGAGCCGGATCAGGGTGTTTTCGTCGCGGTAGGCCACCTGGCCGAAGTAGCTCCATAGTTTTGACCATGCGCGGTCAATGTAGCCATCGGAGCCCAGATGGCTCAGTCGGGCGTCGACGCTCCAGTGTTGACCTATCAGTCCGGTTCCCACCCGGATGGTTTCCTTGTTGGTGTTGAACATGCCGTAAGTGCCTGAAAATTCGGCGTATCTGTCGGTTGCCGGGGTGTCGGTGGCCATGTTTATTGAGGCGCCGAAGGCACCGGCACCGTTGGTTGATGTTCCCACACCTCGCTGCACCTGAATGTCATGAAGCGACGATGCGAGGTCGGGCATGTTGACCCAGTAGACATTGTGGCTTTCGGAGTTGTTGATGGGAATTCCGTTTGCCGTAACGTTGATGCGTGATCCGTCAGTCCCGCGCACACGTATGGAGCTGTAACCGACACCTGCACCGGCATCGGAGGTTGTTATCACTGAGGGGGTCATGTTGAGGAGGAACGGGATGTCGCGACCGTCGTTGATTTTTTCAATCTGCGATTTTGTCACGTTGGTGAATGCCACGGGTGTTTTGTAATCGGCACGGTTGGCAACTACCTCAACATCAGCGAGGTTGACGCTGATGGAGTCAGTGGCCGGGGTGTTCACGGCCCCGACGCGGGTCATGGTCGCCATGGCGGCCATGGAAAGGATCAGTTTGTTCATTTTTTTATTTTCACTACGCCGGTATTACCCGGATCAGGTTAACGAGTGTGACTCGTACACTCTTAAGGGTATGTTCTCAGCGTTGCCTCTAAGTGGCTCAGCACCCCTAATAAAATTTTGTCGATGCAAAGGTAGCGATTTTTTTTATGGTAGCTATTATGTTGACAGATTTTGTTGTTTGGTGTCATTTTTCCATGAGTTGTCAAGTGGGGAACCGACCGATGTGAAAAAGGAAAGGAGACGCACCGTCGCGGTGTGTCTCCTTAATATAGAATCAGTGATTTAACTACTAACCTACTCGATTCTATTGTTTGTTATATGTTAGGTTTTTTCAGTTTGTCGGTGACCGGGAATCCGGTTTGGAAGGCCGGCCCGAAGATAAAGTTAATTAGCCCATTCGGCTGTTTCAGTGCAATTAATGAGTTTGGTGAGATTCTCGCAACGCACCACGAAGTCACCCTTTTCGACGGTGTAGTTTCCGGCGCGGTTGACAAATGCGAGTTCCGAAGCGGGAATGTTGAAAGTCACGGTTTTAGTCTCACCGGGTTTGAGGCTCACTTTGTTGAACGCACGGAGACGTTTGATGTCGGGAGTGAGCGATGCCACAAGGTCGCTGGTGTAGATGAGCACGGGAGTCATTCCGTCGCGCTGACCGGTGTTGGTCACGTCGACAGTAACGGTGATTGTGTCGGACGGTTTGAACGATTCAGCGCTGACCGTCAGGTTGGAGAATTCAAACGAGGTGTAGCTCAGTCCGTAGCCGAATTCCCATTCCACGTCGGTTGATGCGCTGTAGTTGTAGTTTCCGTCCATTGTTGCCACGCTTTCCGAGGTTTTGTAGTCGTAGACGGAGTAGGCGCTGATTTCCTTGGGATAGGTGAAGGGGAGTTTGGCTGAGAAGTTTCTGTCGCCGGCCATGAGCATGGCCAGGGCGTCGCCACCGTAGTTGCCCGGGAGCATCACGTTGATGATGGCTGAAGCCAGGGGAGTGATGTCGCCGATGATGCGCTGGCGTCCTTCGTTGAGGATGAGAATGACGGGTTTTCCGGTTTTGGCGAGTTCTTTGACGAGATTGGCCTGGTTGACCGAGATGTTGAGGTCGGTCAGGTTACCGGGAGTCTCGCAGTAGCTGTTCTCACCGATGCAAGCCACGATTACGTCGACGTCAGAGGCGGCGTTGACGGCGGCCTGGATGTCGATGTTTTTTTCAGCGTCCCAGTTGGCTTTGTCGTCATATTCCACACCGGCTACGAATTTGACGTTGGCTTTACCGAATCGGTTTGAGAGGGCTTCCACAATGGTGTTATACTGGTCGTGGAATTTGCCGTCGGCTGTTCCTTGCCAGGTGTAGGACCATCCACCGTTGAGGGCT
Organism: Muribaculaceae bacterium; assembly: GCA_036308365.1. GTDB lineage: Bacteria > Bacteroidota > Bacteroidia > Bacteroidales > Muribaculaceae > CAJUPY01. Next base: position 3,137 of record JAXJVW010000292.1, on the reverse strand, counting down.
CTCATTGAGTTGGCGTTCGGACCGGTCACGAGGATTTTTGAGCCTTCAGCCAGCGGCAGGATGTTGTTCTGGTTTTTGAGGAGCACTTCTGACTGCAGGGCGAGTTCCAGGGCCACGTCGGCGAACTCTTTCGAGCCGAATTTGGGGTAGTCGGCCGGATTGGTCACGGGGAATTCCCAGAGGTTGCATCGCAGTTTCATGCGGATTATACGTTTGGTTGCGTCGTCGATGCGGCTCATGGGGACGGTGCCTTCATTGACGAGCTGAATGAGCAGGTCGCAGAAGTCGGCGTCGTAGGGGGTCATTGACATGTCGACACCGGCGTTGATTGACAGCGCAATGGCTTCTTTGTAGTCCTTTGCGATTTTTTCACGTGTCCAGAGGTTGTGGATGTCGGCCCAGTCGGTTACGATTACGCCGTCCCAGTCAAGGCCTTCCTTGAGCCATTGAGTCAGCAGAACGTAGTCGGCATGGACGGGCATGCCGTTGATGCTTCCGGAGTTAGCCATAACTGAGAGAGCACCGGCTTTGATGGCGTCGCGGAAAGGAGCGAAATATTTTTCGCGGAGTTCATTCGGGGCAATGATAGCGGGAGTGCGGTCCTTACCGGAGCGGGGCGCACCGTAGCCCAGATAGTGTTTAGCGCATGAGGCCACATGGAATTTATCGATGTTGTTGGGGTTTTCGCCCTGGTAGCCTTTGACGAGTTCAATGGCGAGCTGACCGTTGACGTAGGGGTCTTCGCCGAAGCTTTCCCACACGCGTGACCAACGGCTGTCGCGGGCGATGTCCATCACCGGGGCGTAGGTCCAGGGGATTGATGCTGCGCGGGTTTCGTAGGCGCTGATTTCACCGGCTTTCCTGACGAGGTCTCTGTTGAACGAAGCGGCCATGTTGACTTCCTGGGGGAAGAGGGTTCCTCCGGCGGTGTAGGTGGTTCCGTGGATCTGGTCTACGCCGTAGATGTCGGGTATGCCGATGTATTTCATTGATTCGTCCTGAATCTGAGAGATAACGGAGTGCCACACCTGGGGAGTCTGTGCTTCGCCCAGGGGGACGTTGAGTATTGATCCCACTTTGTATTTCTGGAAAGCGGTGAGTGCTTTTTCGGGGTTCATTTTGTAGCCGGCCGAGCGGTCGTTGTCGGTTATGTAGTCGACGGTCAGTTCGCACATTTGTCCCACTTTCTGTTCGAGGGTCATTGATGCTACAATTTCGTCGACACGCTTTTCGATGTTGGGGTCGGCGGGAATAGCCGGTTCACCTGCGATGGCAGGAAGTGCCGCCAGTGAGATGGCCAGTGAAGTCAGGTTGCGAAATTTCATGGTTTTAATCAGAAAAGTTCAAAGTTTATTGTTGATTTGATGTCGGCTGACGATGCGCCTATCAGGGCTTTGAATTTGCCCGGTTCGGTTATCATGCCGTTTTTTTCGGGGGAATAGAAGGCGAGAGCGTCCTTGCTGATGGTGAAAGTGACATCGGCGGTTTGTCCGGGAGCGAGTTTCACTTTAGAGAACCCTTTGAGTTCCTTGACGGGTCGGGGGAGCGATGATTTGAGGTCGGCTATGTAGAGCTGAACGGTTTCGCTACCTTCGCGTGAGCCGGTGTTGGTTACGGGAACAGAGATTTCGATGGTGCCGTCGTTGTTCATTTTGGTTGATGAAACCGAGGGCTTGCCATATTCGAAAGTGGTGTAGCTGAGGCCGTGGCCGAAGGGGAAGAGCGGTTTCAGCTTTTCGCGGTCGGTCCAGCGGTAGCCCACGAAGATTCCTTCGTTATATTCGCAGTCGTAGATTTCTTCGTTGTCACGTTTAGTTCCGAGATAGTTGTCGGTTGTGGCATGCGCTCCAACCTGGTCGAGTGAGCGGGGGAATGTCATGGGTAGTTTGCCCGATGGGTTGACGGCACCGGTCAGAATGTCGGCGATGGCGTTTCCGGCTTCTGAGCCGATGTACCATGCCTGCATGATAGCCTGGGCTTTGTCGGCCCAAGGCATGGCCACGGCGTTTCCTGAGATGTTGACAACCACCAGCCGGGGATTGGCTTGAGCGAGTGCTTCGATGAGTTCATCCTGTCCGTAGGGAAGGCCGAGTGAGTCACGGTCGCTGTCCTCGCAGTCCTGACCGGCGGATTTGTTGAGACCCCCTATGAAAATGACGGCGTCTGCGTCGCGTGCTGTTTTGACTGCCTCGTTGATCAGTTCCCGGGGAGTGCGGTTGTCGGTGAGGTCCTGACCGGTCACCACGCCGTTGTATTCGCCTGAGGGATCACCCACGTAGCCGCGTGCGTAAACCACTTCGGCTTTTCCTTTGAGGGCATTGCGGATTCCGTCGAGGGGAGAGATTTCGTGGCGTGCTTTCAGAGAGGAAGAGCCGCCGCCGACGGTCATCATTTTGATTGCGTTCTCACCGATAACGGCTATTTTACGGATGTTTTCCAGTGGGAGCATGTTGTTGCTGTTTTTGAGCAATACAATGCCTTCACCCGCAATTTCTCTGGCGGTGGCTGCATGTTCGGGGGTGCAGAAAGAGCCCAAGGGACGGTTGTGGTTCATGTTGGTGCGATACATCAAGCGGAGAATGCGTCGCACTTTGTCGTCGAGTGTTTTTGTGTCGGCTTTTCCTTCAGTCACAAGCTGGAAGTAGGGTTTGGCGAGGAAATAGTTGTCGTAGGCGTTGCTGGCGCCGTTGCTGAGGCCGTTGGTCCATGTTCCGAACTCGAGGTCGAGACCGTTGTCAATGGCTTCCTGAGTGTCGTGTGTTCCACCCCAGTCCGACACAACCACGCCGTCGAAACCCCATTGGTTTTTGAGAATGTCGTTGAGCAGATACCGGTTGTGGCATCCGTGCTGGTTTTTGTAGAGGTTGTAGCTGCCCATGATTGACCATGCTCCACCTTCCTGAACGGCCGCCTTGAAAGCGGGTAGATAGATTTCATGGAGCGCGCGGTCGTCGACGATCACGTTTGTCGTGTGGCGGTTCACCTCATGGTTGTTGAGGGCGAAATGTTTGACGCAGACTGCGACACCGTTTTGTTGAACGCCTTTAATGTAGGGTACGACCATGCGGGCCGCCAGATAGGGGTCCTCGCCCATGTATTCGAAGTTTCGGCCGTTCAGCGGCGTGCGGTAGATGTTC
>JAXJVW010000291.1:0-4104 GCA_036308365.1 Muribaculaceae bacterium | reverse complement strand
CATCAACGCCGCCACGGGGGGAGTTGCGCCCGATGACTTCTACCGCCATGTGCGATTGTCGCGGCAGCGTGCCGAGCATCTGCTTGTGCGGCTTATCTGCCTTGGTAGCATAGTGATGCGCCACACCCCGCGGGGCTTCCTGATTGATCCGGCTGAGTAGCCGGGCGGTGATTCCACTGAGGTAAGCGTTGCCGAGGGGACGGAAGTGGAAGACGTTCCCCAAAAAGGCATTGAGAAAGCAGTTGAGGAACATATCCATCACGGGTTCACAACTTTAGCGGGGTTCATTTGCAGATTTTATTTTTTTTAAGTACTTTTGCACAATTAATCGTACGACAATGAATATTTCATATAATTGGCTTAAAGAATACGTAAATCACACTCTTACGCCGGACGAACTGGCGGCCGCCCTGACCTCGATAGGACTTGAGACAGGGTCGGTTGAGGAAGTGGAATCGATCCGCGGCGGACTCCGCGGCATTGTGATAGGCAAAGTGCTCACATGTGTTGACCATCCTGACAGCGACCACCTTCACATCACCACAGTTGATTTAGGCACCGGCGAGCCCACCCAGATTGTGTGTGGGGCTCCCAACGTAGCTGCCGGACAGACCGTGGTAGTAGCCACGGTGGGCACCACCCTCTATTCCGGCGACCAGGAATTCAAAATCAAAAAGTCAAAGATACGCGGTGTGGAATCGTTCGGCATGATTTGCGCCGAGGATGAGATTGGCGTAGGCGGCTCACACGATGGCATCATCGTGATCACTGACCGTGAGGTTGCCCCCGGCACCCCCGCCGCCGAATATTTCAACCTGAAGAGCGATTACCTGCTCGAGGTTGACCTTACGCCCAACCGCATCGACGCCGCCAGCCATTTCGGTGTGGCTCGTGACCTCTGCGCATGGCTCGCCCAGCATGCCAAAGCTGAGAAACTGCTCCGCCCCGAGGCTCCGGCAATCGCTCCCAACCGTCGCGACGGAGCTGTGGAAGTTGAGGTTGTCGACACCGACGCATGCATCCGCTACAGTGGCGTGACCATCCGTGGTGTCAAAGTGGCCGAGAGTCCGCAGTGGCTCCGCGACCGTCTGACCGCCATAGGCCAGCGTCCGATCAACAACATCGTCGACATCACCAACTACATACTCATGGGTATGGGCCAGCCCCTCCACTGCTTCGACCTTGACAAGGTGAAGGGTGAGAAAATCGTGGTCAAGAAATGTGCCGAAGGAACAAAATTCACCACCCTCGACGGAGTGGAGCGCACCCTTTCGGCCAACGACCTGATGATTTGCAACGCCGAGGAGCCGATGTGCATTGCCGGAGTGTTCGGCGGACTCGATTCAGGTGTGACCGACCAAACCACATCAGTGTTCCTTGAAAGCGCATGCTTCCATCCCACTTCAGTTCGCAAAACGGCTCGTCGTCATGGCTTGAACACCGATTCATCGTTCCGTTTCGAACGTGGCGTCGATCCCAACGGCACCGACTACATGCTGCGCCTGGCCACACGCATGATTCTCGAAATCGCCGGTGGCGAAGTGTGTGGCGAGCCTGTCGACATCTATCCCGTCGAGGTTCGTCGCGCCAAAGTCGACCTGAGCTATGACTACATGAACAAGCTGGTTGGCAAAGCCATCCCCGCCGACACCATCGACTCCATCATCAAATCGCTCGAGATTGAGATCACCGGAAGGCCTGACGCTGACATCGTGTCGCTCGAGATACCCACCTACCGTGTCGACGTGACACGCCCGTGCGACGTGGTCGAGGACCTGCTCCGCATCTACGGCTATAACAACGTTGAACTCACCGACACCCTCCATTCATCACTTTCCTACAACACTCTGACCGACACCGCCGACAATCTGCAGCGTCTGGTTTCAGAACAGCTCACCGCCCAGGGCTTCAACGAGATTCTGAACAACTCACTGACTGCCGAGGCCTACTATGCCGACCTGGCACAGTATCCCGCAGGGAATTGCGTCAAACTGCTCAACCCCCTGAGCAACGATCTTTCAGTGATGCGTCAGTCGCTGATTTTCGGTGGACTGGAGTCAGTGGCCCACAACATCAACCGCAAGTGTGCCGACCTGATGATGTATGAGTTCGGCAACGTCTACTTCTACAACGCTGAGGCAGAATCAACCGCCGAGAAGCCGCTGGCGCCGTTCCGCGAGGAGTCACATCTGGGAATATGGCTCACCGGTAACCGCAGGTCGGCATTGTGGAACGGACAGGCCGAGGAGGCTACCGTCTACGACCTTAAGGCCGTGGTAGAAAACATTTTCGCCCGTCTGGGAATAAGCTCACGCGAGTACACCGCCACCCAGAACGACGGGGGCGACCTGTTTGGCGTGGCGCTCACCTACGCCACCCGTTCAGGCAAAGAACTCTGCACGCTCGGAATCGTCAGCAAAGCCATACTCAAGAAATTCGACATCAAACAGCCCGTTTGCTACGCCGATTTCCATTGGGACACCATGGTGAAACTGGTTGCAAAACGGAGTGTGACCTTCACCGCGCTGCCCAAAACGCAGCCCGTCAACCGCGACCTCGCGCTGCTTCTTGACAAGTCAGTGACAATGGCGCAGGTAGAGGCGGCAGTCCGTGAGAGCGAGCGCAAACTCCTCAAAGATATCCGTCTGTTCGACGTTTATGAGGGTGAACATCTTCCCGAAGGCAAAAAATCATATGCCATCGCCATCACTCTCCAGGATGATGAGAAAACCATGCAGGACAAACAGATAGAAGCCGTGATGACCAAAATCATCAACAATCTCAAAAAGAAACTCTCAGCAGAATTAAGATAATCATAACACAACATAACTCACTATGGGAAGAGCTTTTGAATATCGTAAAGCAAGAAAACTCAAACGCTGGGGTAACATGTCACGCACATTTACCCGTATTGGTAAAGAAATAACAATCGCGGCGAAAGCCGGTGGTCCCGACCCGACCACAAACCCGCGCCTGCGCGTGCTCATGCAGAACGCCAAAGCTGCGAACATGCCCAAGGACACTGTTGAACGCGCCATCAAGAAGGCTACCGACAAGGATTCAAGTGACTACAAGGAAATCACCTACGAGGGATACGGACCCTTCGGTATCGCCATCTTCGTTGAAGCCGCTACCGACAACAACACCCGCACCGTGGCCAATGTCCGCTCATATTTCACAAAGCATGGCGGTTCGCTCGGAACCCAGGGTTCGCTCACATTCCTGTTCGACCACAAGAGCGTGTTCAAAATCAAACCCAAGGATGGTGTTTCGCTCGAGGATCTCGAACTGGAACTCATTGACTATGGGGTTGACGAAATCGAAAACGATGAGGAAGAAATTGTTCTCTACGGTGCTTTCGAGGAATTCGCCAACATTCAGAAATATCTCGAAGGTAACGGTTTTGAAATTGTCAGCGCCGAATTCGAACGCATTCCTCATGAACTGAAAGAAGTCACCGCCGAACAGCGTGCCACCCTCGATAAACTTCTCGAGAAACTTGAGGAGGACGAGGATGTTCAGAATGTGTTCCACAACATGAAGGAAGAAGACGAGGAATAATCTCGCACTCTACCACCGACGACATAGTCCGCCGAAATTCATAGCGGGTGAGTCAGAAACAACAGCTTTCTGATTCACCCGTTTTTTTATTCAGCCGGCGGCAGGCATGGCGCCCGAACCTCCGCCAACGGCCGCCCTTTTCATCGCTTCAATGGCGGGCAACCACTGTTCAGCCAACAAACCGTGCCTGATTAAATCTTACTTTTTTAAGCACACAAAAATAAATAAAATCCTTATTGACAATGTGTTGACTTGCCAAATGATTTACTTTCCGTCATTACTCATGGATTGAACACATACTTAATGTAATTAATTTTGCAATCACGAAACAAACCAAACAAAAAACCATAAACCAAGCATTGTCAATCACACACTGATCCCAGCATTGCCTAAATCTAAAATCAACGCGCAACCATTGTGTCGAGGTCACGTTGAACTGTAACCGAAATAACGAATCAAAACAATATCAATCCTTATGAAACAATCATTACTCATCGCCGCCGCCGTTTTATTCGGCGCGAACGCTTACGCTCAGAACTATAT
>JAXJVW010000290.1:0-5555 GCA_036308365.1 Muribaculaceae bacterium | reverse complement strand
GGTGGTAGTGCCGAATGGGAATATGAAATGCACAGATTCGCTCCGCAGAAGGCTCCCTTGTGGGTTAATGAATATCTCAGAAATGAAGTGACGCTTTCGGAAGGGGGGGGGGTCAGAGTCAAAAGTGTCACCTTACGGGAAAATGAGGGTGACGATAATCCCAGGGTTCGCAGGTATGTCTATGGCACCGACGGAAACGGCCTGGCCCAGGTTGAGGCGACACCATTTCTGCACACATTTTTCAGCGAGACGGGATTTGTATGTAACCGACTGACGCAGTCATTTCGCTACGAGATATGTTGTGACAGGCAATTGAGCCCGTCGCGTAACTCCAATTATTTGAATTATCAGCCCGGACTTGTGCCCATATGGTATGATAAGGTCACAGAAATCGACGGCGAGGGAAAAACGGAATATGAATTTGAGTATCTCTGCCCAGGCAACGAGATTGAACGGAGCTGGGGTGAGGTTCATCCGGTTTGCATAAACACGGCATTCTCGAAGGGTCCGCAGATGGTTGCGAAGACCATATATAAATCGGATGGCGACGGCTACAGAAAAGTCGCTAAGGAGGAGTATTTCCACGAAATGGTGGAAAACGGCGATTTTCATCAAATCGTCAATCTGGATGTATGGCGGACTGGAATTCTACTGTCGGGCACTGACTATCTGCCTGATTTCGGCCCGGGACCTGATTCGTCGCTCGGTCTGACTATTTTCGAAGTGGATGGACGCGAATATAATCCCCCTGGATTTGACCCGGAGGGGACGATACGTTTGTTCAAGCGTGACCAATTCACATGGTTCGGGGCGTCAGAGTATAGCGTCTACCCACAGACAGAGCGCTTGGCTGGGAAAAAAATAACAACATGGTTCGATAACGGACAAACTACGGTGACCGAGCGGTTCGAGTATCAGCCACACACCAATTTAGTAGTGCGTTCGGTGCGCGGAAATGGTTCGGACTCAACGGTCACAAAGGTGGACTACCATTATGAGGCCGACAAGGATATCGCCCGAAAACTTGCCGAACGTAATGTAAGGAATATCCCGCTGAAAGTGACTGAGTCATATCGCTCGGCAACATCGGGATATAGTGTCGAACTCGGGCAGTTCGGCTCAACATTCCGACCCAGAAAAATAACGCTGACACGTGGTGACGAAAGTTGGAGCAACTCCGCTATGGACTACGACACTAAGGGGCGGCTCACGAGCAAGACCACCGCCGACGGTGTCACCGAATATTGGAAATATGACACTTTCGGCAATCCAGTAGAGACAGGTATTGCCGACAGCGAAATCGTGTCGAAAGCCTCATGGCAACATCTGATCGGCGTGGAGTCATTGACATCTCCATCAGGAACGGTCAGAAATTTCACTTATAACAGTGACGGATTGCTGTCATCGACATCCCTGAACGGAAGAATTCTCGAACAATATCATTATAATTTCGATGCGTCACCACGCAGTTTCATAACCACTTATTCCTGGACCGATAAATTTGAGTCACAAAAGGTAGAACACACGTTATATTATGACGGACTGGGCCGCAAATCCGTCGATCAGGTAGAGATTGACTATGGAACGTTCGTCACATCTCTCACCGAATACGACCATATGGGCCGCACCGACCGGCAATGGGCCCCGGTGGCTACCGGAAAAGATTTCACACTTGATGAAATCAGAAACTCAGCAGTTGATTATTATAGTGATAATAAGCCCTATAAACAGATCGTTTATGAGCCGTCGCAGAGAGCGATTCCTGTTTCCTCAGTTAAGGAAGGTGACTTATGGCATGATTCCGGAAAAGTAAACTCGGTCAGGGTAATCACCAATGACAATTCACGCTACAGATGCTCCGATTACAGAATCTCAACCGATGGTGTCAAGCGCAAGGGCTATCATGCCGCAGGCACATTGGTGGTTGAGGAAACCACTGATGAGGATGGCGTGGTTCTGGTGACGTACAAAGACTTCAGAGGGAATCTAATATGTCGTGACCAAGGTGGTCTGGTAACACAATTCATCTATGATGATTTCGGCGACTTGCGCTATATTTTGCCACCTGGATTGGACGGTGACTTGTCGATGGCCAGATTGAATGCTGATGGCTACATCTATAAGTATGACAACCGTGGAAGACTCGTCTACAAGAAGTTCCCGGGAGCTTCAGCCTCGCTGATGAAATATGACGATGCCGACCGACTGGTGGCTGAACATTCCTCGAATCATGAGCAAAATGGATGGAGGATCTATGGCTATGATTTCGCCGGACGAAAGGTGTTGACCCTTGATGTTTCGAACACTTCCGAATCATCCGTGAAAACTTTCGCGGAGGTTTGCCGTACCGCTAAATTTGACGGTGGTCCTTACAATGGATATTCGCTCCAGGCCGTACCTGAAAAATGGAAGGTTGTCAGTGCGATGTACTATGACAACCACACTTTCATCGACCTTAACTCTCTGCCGGAGGATTTCCGGTTTAAGGGTGAGACAACGTTTAACAAATACAGCTCGTTAGGAACCTCGACAGGCTTGTTGACAGGTACTTTCACGGGTGCCGGCTACGAAGCGTACTATCACAACACCGACGGAGAAGTCATTCAGCGCTATGCAACCGGATTCAACCGGGGACGCTCGACAAATATCTACAACTACGACGGCACAGTGGCCGAAGTCATAAAGCGCTACTCTGATTCCGGATTAAAAGATTTCACAACCCGAACTGAATACAACAGGGTCCGTAAACCGCTGAAAATAAAAATGTCACCGGCATCACCGTTGGAATCGATTCCAGCTTCTGACGGCGCCGCCGCTGCAAGGCAGGAATCAGGAGAGCTGGTTTTCGCCGACACAGCCTCCATGATAATGACATATGACGGCATAGGCAGGTTGTCGACCAAGCGCATGGGTGGCAACCTCATAAAATACGACTATGACGTGCATGGCTGGCTCAGGCAGATTGATTACATAGGAAAACTTCAGCGTGACCGTTACACCGAGCGGTTGTGTTATGCCGACGGAACGTCACCATGCTACAATGGCAACATTTCTTCACGTCACTTTGATGGACAGCGCTACGATTACACCTATGATAGTCACAACCGACTGATTTCCGCCGAGTATTCCGATAAAGAAAAGGATTTCTCCACAGCCTATGCCTACGACGACCTTTCCAACATAACACGGCTCGTGCGCCATGGTGTGATTGACAAGGTCGGTGGAGTGGAGACATTCGGCACTCTTGACAGCATACTCGTGGAGTATACCGGAAACCGGGTGACCCATATACGCAACCACTCACAAGCCCTCTCTTTCACAGGATTGACAGGTGTCGGCCACAGAGGTGAGTATATCGATTTCGCTTACGATTCCTCCGGACGTCTGTTTCAGGATGAATCGCGTGGCATTTCCGACGTGTTCTACGACAACGACGGCAACCGAACGAAAATCTACAATCTTGGCGGTAGTGTTGACTACACCTACGACGGCATGGGCAATCTGTGCCGGATGGAAATCAATGAATACGGCAACCCAACTGTTGTACGTGAATACACCGGTGACGGGCACATCATAGAAAACGGCGAGGTGATTCGCACGCCATGTCCCGGCGGCTACTTCTCCGGAAATGGCGGCTTGCCCCTTTATTATCTGACAGATTATCAGGGAAATAATATAGCGACTCTGACAGAACTCGGAACGGTTCTGGAACGCCAGCGCTACTATCCCTATGGCGAACCATGGCGCGAGCCCGTCCGTGAGGACTTCCTTTTTAGCGCAAATGAGAGAATCCGTCAACTCGGGCTTAATGAATATAATTTCCATGCCCGTAACCTCTATTCAGCTGTTCCACGTTTTGACAAGCATGATCCCCTAAATGAAGGTTATCCATGGCTATCGCCATATTCGTATTGTGGCGGTAATCCGGTTATGCACACTGATAAGAGTGGCGAAGTCTATGATATTATATGGGATGTTGGTAACATTATTTTTGATGTTGGGGCAGCGGTCTATTATCATACTCAAGGCGACACACAATCCGCTAAAGATGCATGGGTTGATGCGGCATTTGATTTTGCTGCCGCATTGATTCCCGGTGTCCCTGCCGGAGCGACGAAAGTCGCTAAATTGTTCAAGGGCGCAGATAAAGCGGTTGATGCGGCAAAGGTAGTTGATAAGGCAGCCGATACAGTCAAAGCTACCGATAAAACGATAGATGCTGCGAAGACTGCCGATAAGGCATCGGATTCAAATTCTTTCAAAGCACTGATGGCGGAAGGAAAAGCGTACGAGGATGTGGTTGCAGCTGAGTTAAAAGAGGCTGGTGTGAAATTTAATAGGCAAATTAGATTAGTCCCGGTGAACGGTAAGGGTAATGTCAAAGGGAATCGTACTACTGTAGATTTTTTAATTGATAACGGAGATAATACTTATACAATAATTGAGGCGAAGCTAAGGCATTCCACGCCATTGTCTACTGGGCAGAGAAGGGCTCGAGCACATGTTAAAACAGGTAACCAAAAATTCATTATACGTACAAATATTGGTAAGTCATCAAATTTGAAAATAAATAAAGAGATTAGGGTAACTGACTATGTACGAAGAAATAAATACCCTGATTAATAAGAATTATTACAGTTAAATAACTAATTTTACACGAAATGGAAAAGGAAAAGAAAATCTCCACGAAAGACATGGTGGTCAATGTGTTGAAAGAGGATCCTTTTTTCAAGGATTTCAAATACAACCGTACTTATGGCATGTTGATAAAATATACAGTCTGGGGCCATTTTGCATTGGTGATTGAATCAAGAATGTACGTGCCTGGAATATCTGAATTCAGGTTCGCAGCTCAAGTGCATTACAGAGTGATCACGGATTGGTTTTCGAAATACTCGTATTATGAAAGGGATGGTATATTATTGTATTGGAATGTAAGTGAAATGATTAATATTGATGATGACTATGGAAGGCCGGACGTTCGTTACGGAACTTTAGTGCGTAGAGACCCTGAATATTTCGCTAAAGATGTGGAAAAAATGAAGCGGGAAATAATCATTCAGGCTGACAGAGTTTTCAAGAAATTTGACAATCTTGACAACTATTATGAGTATGAGGTCAAACCATTGATTGAAGGGAAACGGGAGCTGTATGATTGCGGTGGGTTGATGTCTACTACGCTCGCTACCACAAAGATTGTGGCACCGGAGAATTATGAGAAATTAAAGCGGATGTTCTATGAAGACTGGAAGAGCAGACCGGATAGAGGCTATCAATTGGTTGATGCGTTACATTATTTACCTATATTGGATGAAATCTATGCGTATCTTGACAGTATAAACCTAAAGGATCAGGTGATCAAACGCCGGGGCGAGAAGGAAATTACCGATGCTGTTTTCGCGCGTAAGCCGAAAGAGAGTGAAGGTAAGTTCTCGTGGCTGCTCTCATTCGCAAACAAATTGAAAAACTGATCGGATAGGCGGTTGATGGGCCATATAAATTAAAAGGAGAGTCATATGGGCAGATTTATCGTTCGATAATATACTGGTCGAAGT
>JAXJVW010000289.1:0-1674 GCA_036308365.1 Muribaculaceae bacterium | reverse complement strand
CATCAACTACGTTACATGTCACGACGACCTCACCCTGACCGACACATTGGCCAAGTCAATGCCCGGCAGCAGCGAGGCCGACCGTCAAAGGGCTGCCAAGTTGGCGCAGACCATAGTGTTCACCTCACAGGGTACACCGTTCATGTTCGCGGGCGAGGAAGTGTTCCGTGATAAAAAGGGGGTGCATAACTCCTACAAGTCTCCCGACTCAATCAATGCGATTGACTGGACTCTGAAGCAGAAAAACGCAGAACTTTTCAACTACTATAAAGAATTGATAAAACTCCGTAAAGCTCACCCTGCGTTCCGCATGACCACAGCCGAGGATATTGCCCGCAACATAGTATTCGACAAAGTGTCTGAACCAAATCTCGTGTCATACACCATCAAAAACAACGCCAACGGTGATGAATGGAAAGAGATCAAGGTGATACTCAACGGATCCGACACCCCCAAGGAGATGAAACTCCCGAAAGGAGAATGGACAGTAATCGCTTCTGACGGCAACATCAATGCAGAAGGCATAGGCCAGACAACAGGCGGAAAAGTTTCCATTGCACCTGTTTCAGCCTATATCGTCGCTAAAAAATAGCCCCATCGAGGCTATTGAACAAAAGGTTTATTAGGAAAAAGTGAGGCAATCGTTAAACTATTATGTTTGGCGATTGTCTCATTAATATAATGGGCTCCTTACAAGAAGCTGAAGCGGCCGGCGAGAATCAGATTACACTGCCCGCTTATGTAAATTTGGCAATACCACCTATCAAGACATTCCAGACTTGCCGGTGATTGTTCCGCCCCGACACATCAGAATAGATCAAATAACTTTTTAATCATAATATATAAAAAATGACAAAGTACAAACTCATTATCCCCGCCCTGCTTGTGGCCTTAGGATTGATTGGCATGGGGCTGTGTATACGCAGCGGTTTCAACTCATTTTCACAACCCTCGCGAACTGTTTCAGTGCGAGGCCTCGCCGAGCGAGAAGTCAAGGCCAACAAAGTCACATGGCCCATTGTCTACAAACTTGTCGGGAACAACCTTACAGGAATCTATGATGAAATTCAGAAAAGCAACAAAACCGTCATTAAATATTTGAGAGATAACGGCGTAAAAGATACGGAAATATCCATCAACGCTCCTGAGATAGTTGACCTTCAGGCCGACAGATATATTGAGCGTAATTTCCCCTACCGCTATAATGTCACCTCAGTGATAGTGGTTGTGTCGGCCGATGTTGACCACATACGTCAGCTCATATCCAATCAGTCGGAGCTGCTCAAGGAAGGGATAGTAGTCACTGACGGCGGCTATCAATATCAGGTGCAGTATGATTTCACCGAACTCAACTCCATCAAACCTGAAATGATTGCCGAGGCCACAGCCAACGCACGTCAGGCCGGCGACCGCTTCGCCAAAGACTCCGAGAGCACGCTGGGAAAGATCAAGACAGCCAGCCAAGGGCAGTTCTCAATCAGCGACCGCGACGCCAACACGCCATACATCAAATCGGTACGCGTGGTGACCAACATCGACTTCTTCCTTGAAGATTGATGACAAACAACGTTTGACACAAAAGTGCGATGACCCGAAAATGACACAGGTTCATCGCACTTTTTCATTATTCACCGCTTTTTAGAAACTGTTTAAAATTTATTTTATCTTGTCTTT
>JAXJVW010000288.1:0-4966 GCA_036308365.1 Muribaculaceae bacterium | reverse complement strand
GTTTAAATTTAACTTTGGTTAAGATTGAGAGGGTTTTTGGAGGGATTTTTGCAAGTTGAGGAAGGAACATAGCGAGCTATGTGACTGACGAAACTTGGCAAAAAGCACCCAAAAAGACCACTATATTAACCAAAAGTGTTAAATTCTCTCATCATAAAAAGGACAGGCTCTAAATTTAAACACACTCTCAGACCCACCTTCGACAGCACTTGAATAAACTGTCATCTGTTCACGTTGTAGGCCGATTTGCGGGAGTGAAAACACCCGGGAGGTGAATTATCAGGCATGAAATAAATAAAAAAACTAAAAAAATGTATATTAACCAATTTATTTGTTACCTTTGCAAGGTAAAAGTGTAAAAGGCCTCCATTGGCCTTGACGCACAGAAAAATATAACATAAATCAGAATAATCAACATCAATCATTATTCCTTAAATAACTAATTACTGATATGAACATTTCTCATATTGAACACATCGGTATAGCTGTTCCCTCATTGGAGGAAGCTATCCCCTTCTACGAAAACATGCTCGGTTTCAAATGCTTCGCTATTGAGGAAGTGGCCGACCAGAAAGTAAGAACCGCATTTTTCCAGGTAGGACAGACAAAAATAGAACTCCTCGAGGGCACAGCCGAGGACAGCGCCATCTCAAAATTCATCGCCAACAACGGCGGCCGCGGTGGCATTCAGCACGTTGCGTTCGCAGTTGAAGACGGAGTGGCCAACGCTCTGGGTGAGCTCGAAGAAAAAGGATGCCGACTGATTGACAAGGCACCCCGCAAAGGCGCTGAGGGCTTGAACATCGCATTCCTGCACCCGAAATCAACCGTAGGCACTCTGGTTGAACTCTGCGAAGATCCCAAAAAGAAATAACATTCTCATTATTTATATAAACTAACTCATCATGAGCAGTCAACTTGAAAAAGTAAAAGAACTAATTGAACTCCGCAACGAGGCTCGCCTTGGCGGTGGCCAGAAAGCCATTGACAAGCAACACGAACGTGGCAAATACACTGCCCGCGAGAGAATCGCTCAACTTCTCGACGAAGGCTCGTTCGAAGAACTCGACATGTTCGTCCGTCACCGTTGCTACAACTTCGGAATAGATAAAAAATCATATCTGGGCGATGGCGTCGTTACCGGCTACGGAACGATCGACGGCCGTCTGGTTTATGTGTTCGCTCAGGACTTCACCGTGTTCGGTGGCGCTCTTTCCGAGATGCTCGCCCTGAAAATCTGTAAAATCATGGACATGGCCATGAAGATGGGCGCTCCCGTGATCGGTTTGAACGACTCAGGTGGCGCGCGTATTCAGGAAGGTATCAACGCCCTGGCCGGTTACGCCGAGATTTTCCAGCGCAACATTCTCGCTTCAGGTGTGATTCCCCAGATTTCAGCCATTCTCGGTCCGTGTGCCGGCGGTGCGGTTTATTCACCCGCGCTGACTGACTTCACCATCATGGCCAAAGGTATCTCCTACATGTTCCTGACCGGTCCGAAAGTTGTCAAAACCGTGACCGGCGAAGATGTGACCCAGGACGCCCTGGGTGGTGCCGAGGTCCACTCACAGAAGAGCGGCGTGGCCCACTTCGCCGCTGAGGACGGTGAGGACGCGCTCCGCATCATCCGCAAGCTCTTCAGCTTCATTCCCCAGAACAACCTCGAAGAGGCTCCCCTGGTTGAATGCACCGACCCGATCGACCGTCTGGAAGACTCGCTCAATGAAATCATCCCCGACTCAGCCAACAAACCCTACGACATGTATGAGGTTATCGGCGCCATCGTTGACAACGGTGAATTCCTTGAAGTTCAGCGCGACTACGCCAAGAATCTCATCGTAGGTTTCGCCCGTTTCAACGGCCAGTCAGTGGGTATCGTGGCCAACCAGCCCAAATATCTCGCAGGCGTGCTCGACTCCAACGCCTCACGCAAGGGTGCGCGTTTCGTGCGTTTCTGCGACGCCTTCAACATCCCCTTGGTTACACTGGTTGACGTGCCCGGATTCCTTCCCGGAACAGGTCAGGAATATAACGGCGTGATTCTCCATGGCGCCAAACTGCTCTACGCCTACGGCGAAGCCACAGTGCCCAAAGTCACCGTCACCCTGCGCAAGAGCTACGGTGGCAGCCACATCGTGATGAGCTGTAAACAGCTCCGCGGCGACATGAACTACGCATGGCCCACAGCCGAAATCGCCGTTATGGGTGGTGCCGGTGCCGTTGAGGTTCTCTACGCCAAGGAAGCCAAAGCAGCTGAGGATCCCAAAGCCGTGCTCGCTGAAAAAGAAGCGGAATACAACAAACTCTTCTGCAACCCCTACAACGCGGCCCGTTACGGCTACATCGATGATGTCATCGAACCCCGCAACACCCGCTTCCGCGTTATCCGCGCCCTTCAGCAACTCGCAACCAAGAAGGTTACCAACCCCGCTAAAAAGCACGGTAACATACCCTTGTAACAACCAGCCCAAATTTCGGACATGAAAAAAAATATTTTCATACTACTTATCGCCCTCATTTCATGCGCATGGGCCGCTCAGGCCCAGGGCCGTTCGGCTCTCCGCATAAATGAGGTGATGGTGGTCAATGATTCAAACGCCGTCGACGACTTCGGACAGCGGCATGGATGGATCGAGCTTTTCAACTCCAACCATGCCCCCATGGAGATCTCAAGCGTTTACATCACCAACGACTCCACCAATCACAAGAAATATCCCGTGCCCCTGGACGACGTGAACACCCGTGTGCCTAAACGCCAGCACGTGCTCTTCTGGGCCGATGGCAAACCCTCACGCGGAACCTTCCACCTGAACTTCATCCTTGAAGAAGGTAAGGACAACTGGATCGGCGTTTACGATGCCAACGGCATAACCCTGATTGACTCCGTCACCGTGCCCGCCACACTTGCCGCAGGCATGTCATATGCCCGCTCAATTGACGGTGCGGGTGTCTGGGAAGTGCGCGATGATAAAGGCGACAGCTACATCACACCTTCGAGCAACAACATCATCCGCGACGAAAACGACAAAATCGCCATGTTCAAACAGCAGGACGAGAATGGTTTCGCAATGACAATCATGGCAATGTGCATCGTGTTCTCCGCACTGCTCTGTCTGTGTCTGTGCTTCCTGGCCATCAGCAAAATCGGCGCGTCAATCGCACGCCGCAACAAAATGGAGGCCCAAGGCCTGTCGGCCGCTGATGACGTTGAGCCAACCGGCCACGACACCGGCGAGGAAATCGCAGCCATCGCAATGGCACTGCGCGACCACTTCGACGCCCACGACCAGGAATCAACCATCCTGACCATCAACAAAGTTCGTCGAAGCTACTCACCCTGGAGCTCTAAAATCTACGGCATGCGCCATCTTCCCAAATAACAAATCCAACATTTATCGATAAAAATGAAAGAATACAAATATAAAATCAACGGTAACCCCTACAAAGTAGCTGTAGGCGACCTTGAAGACAACGTTGTGACTGTTGAAGTGAACGGCGTGCCCTACAAAGTGGAGCTCGAAAAAGCCCCCGCCGTGAAAGTGGTCACTGCACCCCGTCCCTCAGCGGCACCCCGCACTGAAAGCGGTGCGAAAGTCATCAGCAAACCCACCGCGGCAGCCGCCGGAGGCGTCGGTGTGAAAGCACCCCTGCCCGGCGTGATCCTCAGCATCAACGTCAAAGTGGGCGACACTGTCAAAGCTAACGACACCGTCATCATGCTCGAGGCGATGAAAATGGAAAATGCCATCCACGCCGGACGCGACGGCAAAATCGCTTCAATCAATGTCGCTCAGGGCGACTCTGTCCTCGAAGGCGCAGTACTTTTAACTATCGAATAATTCACACCAAAATAAACTGAAATGGAACTATCTTTTGGTGATTTCTTAATGACCAACCTTACGGAGTTCTGGCACTTCACAGGCTTCTACAACGCCACCTGGCAGCACTTCGTCATGCTCGCCGTGGGTCTGTTCTTCATATGGCTTGCCATCAAGAAAGACTTTGAACCCATGCTCCTGGTTCCCATCGGTTTCGGTATATTGATCGGTAACATCCCCTTCAACACCGAGGCTGGATTGGAAATAGGAATCTATGAACAAGGCTCTGTGCTCAACATCCTCTACAACGGTGTGAGCGCGGGCTGGTATCCTCCGCTTATCTTCCTGGGCATCGGTGCCATGACTGACTTCTCGGCCCTGATAGCCAATCCGAAGCTCATGCTCATCGGTGCGGCCGCCCAGTTCGGTATCTTCGGCGCCTACATGGTAGCCCTGGCCATCGGTTTCGAACCTGACCAGGCGGGTGCCATCGCCATCATCGGTGGCGCTGACGGCCCCACTGCCATCTTCCTTTCATCAAAACTCGCGCCCAACCTGATGGGAGCGATCGCCGTGTCGGCTTACTCTTACATGGCTCTCGTGCCTGTGATCCAGCCGCCGATCATGCGACTGCTCACCACCAAAAACGAGCGTCTGATAAAGATGAAACCCGCGCGCGCCGTCTCTCAGAACGAGAAAATCATCTGCCCCATCGTGGGTATGTTGCTGACATGCTTCGTTGTCCCCTCCGGACTTCCCCTGCTGGGTATGCTTTTCTTCGGTAACCTGTTGCGTGAGTGCGGCGTGACCACCCGTCTGGCCAAAACAGCGAGCAACGCGCTCACTGACATTGTGACCATTCTGCTGGGTATGACCGTCGGCGCTTCAACTCAGGCAACCACGTTCCTGACCGCTGAAACAATTTTCATCTTCTTCCTTGGCTTCATGGCTTTCATCATCGCATCTGCCTCAGGCGTATGCTTTGTGAAGATTTTCAACATCTTCCTCCCGAAAGCCAAGAAAATCAATCCCCTCATCGGCAACGCCGGCGTTTCTGCCGTGCCTATGTCGGCCCGTATTTCAAACAACCTCGGTTTGGAATATGATCCGTCGAACTACCTGCTCATGCACGCCATGGGCCCCAACGT
>JAXJVW010000287.1:0-5156 GCA_036308365.1 Muribaculaceae bacterium | reverse complement strand
GTCATCCCTGAAACGTAGATGTAGCCTAAATAGGGGAAGTCTATCTCTCCCTCGGGGGTCACGGTGTAGTATGACACGTAGGAGTTCGACGACATCAGGGCCGAGTTCTCGTTCTGGCCTATGTGGTGGCTGATCACCGGAAGGTTGAACAGGTTGCTCAACACGGCGTCCTTGGTGTTGACTACTATCGATATTTTGTCTTCCGGTTGAAGCCGGATAGCGTTGTCATATGCCGCTTTGACTGAGGTGCCGTTCTCGAGGTCCTGCATGTAGGCTACCTTCTTGGGGGTTGAACATCCAACCATCACCAGGCAGAGAATCACTAATGTAAATAGTTTCGTGCGCATATTGTCTTGTGGTCTATCGCTGTTGCGTTATGTTGTTAGTTTATTGTATTCTTTCCGTTTTTTCTTTTGTCTCAAGTTTCTTCTTCTTCCGTCTGATGAAAAATGAGAAGGTATATTGCATCAGGGTGAACAACACCAGGTCGAGCACAACGATCAATGTCACGTTGACATAGGGCGAAATGATGATGTTGAACAATATGAAGAAGGTGGAGATAATCAATATCGTGACCATCGCCACTGACTGCTGGATTCCCATCTCGAGCAGGCGGTGGTGGATATGGCTCTTGTCGGGCAGGAACGGATTGCGGTGGTTGCGCAGTCGGTTCAGATAAACCCTCACAACGTCAAATCCGGGAACAATCATCGGCGAAAACGCTATCACAAGCGGATTGACTGATGTGTTGGTGTTCAATCCATCGTCGCTCAGGTGGATGGAGCTGACGGCCATAATCAAACCGATGGTGAGCGAACCGGTGTCGCCCATGAATATCTTCTTGAATTTCACCGGGTTGCCAAACACGTTGTAGTAGTAGAACGGCACAAGCGTGCCCAACGTGGCGAACATCAGGGCGGCATAGAAAAAGTCGTGGTTCATGTAGAACACAACCCCGTAGAATATGCACGCTATCATGCTCAGACCCGAGGCCAGACCGTCAATGCCGTCAATCAGGTTGATGGCGTTGGTGATGAATATCACAACCAGAATCGTGAACGCGTAGGCGAACCAGTCGGGCAGCTCGGTCAGGGAGCAGAACCCGTGGAGATACTTGATGTAGAACCCGGCGAACACAAGGAACACCGCGGCTATTATCTGTATGATGAATTTGGCTCTGTACTTGATGCCGATCAAATCGTCGGCCATTCCCATAAGGTAGAGAAGCATCAAGGCGCAGATGCCGAAGCTGACCTGCACGCTCGATTCGTTCAGAGCTGTGTTGATTATCCCTTCATAATATAGAAGCGAAAAGCCTGTGACGGAAGCTATGGCGAATACTATGGAAGGCATGAATGCGATTCCTCCCAAACGGGGTATCACTCCCTTGTGTATTTTTCTTTCATCAGGGACGTCGAAAAGTTTTTTTCGGAATGCTATCAGCAAAATTTGAGGTATGATTACACCCGTCAAGGCGAAACTAACCAAGAATACTGTTATGCAGACTGTGATCCAATTATCCATAAAATAACCTGAAAATTCTACTAATTGCAATATCTTTAGGTTAAACATCAAATGTGTGTAGGTTTAGGAGTGAGTTATTTGGCAATTTGCCACTCCTAACTTTACGCAAGGAGAGGAAATTACACGCAAAATTACATATTTAAAATGTAATTAACAAATTATGCCCGCAATTTCACCGAATTTCAGCGAATTTCAGCGGGGATTTCAGCGGATTTCACTGGACTTTGCCGGACTTCGTCGCAGGTCCGTGACCTCCTCTGAGGCGATAAGCCATTGGTGTCAAACATGATTCTGCCGCCGGTGACAAAAAAGGTGGGACGACGGCGCTCATTGCCGTCGTCCTTACCATTTTTTATGGGCTTGAAGTCAGGAAATCTGACTCTTTCTTTATAGGCGTGAAGTCAAACAATGCAGCTTCAGCGCCCCATGAACAACCCTATTAACGGATATATTCTTTGGTCACGACATTGCCGCGGACAACAATGTAGAGACCGCTGGCGGGATTGCTCACACGCACTCCCTGAAGATTATAGTAAACCGGCTCGGCTTCCTCAGCGGGAGTGTCGATGACAACCCGGTCAACTCCGTTCTCGGCAAGTTTGCCTATGCGGGCGTGTGCGTAGGTGAAAACATCCTTGTCCTCTTTCTCCATGCTCGATGACTCGTCTTTGGAATAGGGGGTGCTGGCATTGTCAAATACGGTGGGGTCATACGGGGTGCAGCCGGTGGCGCCCTGTCCGTAGGTGTCGATCACCATCACGCCGATACCCTCGTTTTTGATCTGGCTCTCGGTGATGCCCAGAACGCTAAGGGGGAATTTCCATTCATAGAAGGTGTGATATTTCGGGTCGATCTCGTCGATCAGGTCAACAAATCCGTCGTTGCCTTTCAGATCCTCGGGATCGTAGCCGAACTCGGCCTGGCCCCAGATATGTTTGATTGAGGGGAGCAGACCATCCTGGCAGCCGTAGAACGGTGCGGGGATGCTTTTGCAATACTTGGCGTCGTAGCTCGCCGCTCCATCTTCATTGGGGAAGAACAAACCGGGGGTGCCGGAAGTCGACTTGGTGCTTCCGAGCCATATGCAGTCGGTGCCGTTGGCGAAGGTGTTGTACTGGCCGTCGGCGTCCCAAATGGTGTTTCCGTTCTCTAAAACACCCTCGAAACTGAGGTCGGGATCGAGGTCGAAGGCGATCATCAGACGGCCGTCCATCTGATAGGGCTTGGATCGTCCGTTGTCATCTTTGCCGTCGCCGTAAAGATCCCACACGGTGTAGACATACTGAACGCCTAAATAAAGGTTCTCGCTGTCGTAGGCCGCATAGATGGCATATGTGTCGATGACGGGATACTCATGACGGCCGCGGAATGCCGATGCTATGTCGCGCGCAACACCCTGGCATATCAGGTCGTCCTCGGTCCAGTTGCTCAACGCGTTGTCGGCAACGCACATGCGGTTATCCTGGCTCAGTTTGGTGAATTTGGCGTTGACGGTGCGGTTCGATCCTGTTTTGCCGTCGGGATTGACCTTGTAGTAGTCGGTGTTGAGGCTGTTGCCGGTCTGAACAGGAAGTGCCGAGCGTTTGGTGTAGACAAACGTGGCCACTTTCCCGGCCACTCCGTCCTCGGTTACGCCAATAGCTTTCAGCGTGGTGGTCTCGGTGAATTTCAGCGCTCCGCTGTAGCGGGCTGAGCCGGTGGTGGGCTCGCTGCCGTCGGTGGTGTAGTGGATGCTGGCTTTCATCGAGCTGGTCAGGGTGACCTCTATCTCATCGTAAAATCGTGTCTTGGATTCGGGCGATGCGGTGATGACGGGTTTCTCAACTACCGGACCATACTCAATCATCTCGTAATGACCGTCGGTGAAATATGTGGCGCCGTCAACGAAATCCAGGTCGCCTCCGGCTTTTTCTCCGCCGTTGTTGCTGAATATGATCTGGGTGGGAGTCTTTCCGGCAGGTGCTTCCCACATCAACACTCCTTCGGTGTCGGTTTCGGTCATGCCGTCGCCGGGCCATGTGCCGTGCTCGTTGCAGTTTCCACCATTGTTCCAGGCCCAAACCTTAACGTTCCAGCCTGCGCTGTTGCGGAAATAAACATGCGGGTTTGATGCGATGGCAACCATGCTGAGTGTCATACCAACACAGAGCATCATCAAAAGTGATAATCTTTTTCTCATCGTGTAAAAAATGTAAGTAATAATGTAATAAGAAATAATGTAAGTAGGTATGGATTGAATGATGAAGAGAGATTAAAATGCGATTATATGTAATGATATTGATCAGTTTCTAAAATTTGTAGGCCGAGCCAACAAACACCGTGTGGGTGATGTAGTTATCCTTGGTGCCGTCGCTATATTGCCGCCCTGAGAGCAGGCTGAAGTTCGAAACACCGTAGCCTAAGGTCACCACCCATCGGTCAATCTGCAGGTTGATTCCGGCTTTCAGGTCGGCCGTCAGCCATCGGGCATTGCGGGTGTCTTTCGCCGGACTGGCCATGACCAATCCCGGCTCGGCAAAAAGATAAAACCCCGCATCCTGGCTCTTCCAGTTGATCAGGCACGGTGTGCGGAAAACCAGCGACGGCGTGAATTTGAAACGAATAGCACGGTCGTCGCGACGCTCCCCCCACATGTAGTCCGGCGGGTCAAACGAGATTCCTTCGTCGGCATCCCATGAAACATATTCTAAACCCCCGAATTCCGTGGCCCAGCCTACGGTGGCTTTGACACCTGCGAACTGGTTGATGAAATAGCCAACCCCGGCTCCAAGCTCATACCCGTCATTGTTCAACCCGGCGAAAAACACACCTTCCCAGTGATAACGCTCATCGTCGACTTTTATCGACTGGCCACTTGCTGCAGCCCATGTCGACAAAATCAATGTGGCTGTCACAGCGCGGATCGTCGGGAAGATTTTGGATTTCATTATTGCGAAGTTCAGAAATATTTATGAAGCCCTGTTGTTTCGAGAAACGACTTCTTCTTTTGGCAAAGGTAGTAAAAAGTTTGTTAATCTAAAAAAACATAACTAACTTTGTAACGACCTCATTTAAACTTTCTACTCGTTAACATTAACGAGGCGTCCGGTAAGTGTTTAGATGGGTTCGTTAACGTCATCGGCCAATCTGAAGACCGTGAAATCCGACAATCAACAATGAAATTCAACACAATTCCAAAATACAACATTAAATTCAACATTCAAAATTCCACATTCAAAATTATGCAAGTATCACGTTTATTGACGCTCCTGGCACTCCTTTTGCCATTCTCTCTGATGGCTGAGGTGACTGTCGGAGCCGCCCGGACAAACCTCTATCTCCCCGCACTGAAAGGGAAAAAAGTGGCTCTCCTGTCAAACCACACCGGACTGGTGGGCGACAAACACACCCTCGACATCATGCTGGAGAACGGGGTCAACGTAACGACTATTTTTTCTCCTGAACATGGCTTCCGTGGCACAGCCGACGCCGGCGAACATGTCAGCTCTTCGGTCGACCCGGTGACCGGAATCCCAATCGCTTCGCTCTACGACGGTAAAATGCGCGAACCGAAACAGGAGGTCATGGACGGTTTCGATGTACTCGTGTTTGACATTCAGGACGTTGGCCTGCGCTACTACACTTACTATTGC
>JAXJVW010000286.1:0-2414 GCA_036308365.1 Muribaculaceae bacterium | reverse complement strand
TCAAAGCGCTGTGCGATGAGTCTGGCGCGTCTGCGAGTTGCAGGAGGTCGTCGCTATACAAATCGCCCAAAGCGGCGTTAAACGCGAGATATGAGCGCCGCAGCCCGGCCACTCCCAGAAGCGACCGGGTGCGGCTCAGTCGAAAAAACGGTCGGGCTGTGTTTTGGCTTCGCGCGGAGACTCCACAGGGATACCGAGTGTTTCGGTGATGTGTTCGCCCGGCACGTTGAAATATTCAAGCACGAGGCGCAGGTTTTCGCGGTTTTCAGCCGGAGAGAACGCAGCGGCATTGTTCCACTGGAAACGCAGGCCCTTGACCGGGAAGCCGTGCAGGACCATGAGCGGGAGGAGTCGGCCGTTGATGATGTGGGCGCACATGATGGCGTCGCTTTCAGTTGTACGCTCAAAAATTTCAAGGTGCACTTCTGACTGCGAGAGCGACGAACCGGAGTCAATAGTCATTGTTTGATTTAACAAGACTTTAGACAGTTCGGAGTTACAGCGGTCAACGCGGCGGTCATAGACATTGTAAGCGTCGCCGCGGCTGCTTTCCTTGATCTCAATTTCAGTGCCGTCGCTTGTCACGATGTATTGGGCCGCGCCCATGTTACAAAGTGCAGTTTCAACTTTGGCACGTTCCATATCGTCAAGGGAGTTGACGCGGGCTATGCGCATAGGCATACCGAAGATCTCGCCGAACACGTCCCAGTAGGCCAGCATATTTTTTTTGCTGATACATGAGGGGGCGCACTTCAAGAGCAGGCCGAGGTCTCGCGGCTTGCCAACTTCCACGCACCAGTTAGCCACGTCGCCCTCACGGTAGGAAATGCCGCCGCGCCAGTCGTCGCCGGGGGAGCGCACGATAACCCCATATTCAGGGATGACATGCTTACGCGGCACAAGTTCCACGTTATCGAAGCGGAGCGGGCCGCCGTCGCGTATGATGTCGCCCAACTGTATGAGGGTCGGCCCCCAGTAGATAGAATCCAGACACAGGCTGAGGAAATCGGCGAACCACTCACTTTGCAGCAGTTCGGTGGCGGCGGTGTTTTCCTTGCCGTTCTGGTCCACGAGGCGGAAATCTTTCTGCAACACTTTACCTTTGCGCTGGGCGATACAGCCGGAGAGGTGGGCGTCGAGGACGCAATCGGCGTAAATATCATAAAGCCGGCAGCGGTTTGGGTTTTCGTAGTCGATAGCCATTTGGTTAGCTGCTCGCCAGTCGGCAATGTCCTTTTTTGTCAGGGAGTCGGACTGCTGCTGGAGCATTGCCGAAATCTGCACCCCCTTTTTGGAGGCTACGGCGCGCGCCAGCGTCTGGAGCTGGGAGCGTGTGGGGCGGCTGAAATAGTCGCGGATGTTGTCTAAAATATTAGCCATTGCGGTGAATGTATCAAGTTAAACGGATATTGCCGGTGGAGTCGAGGCGGAGTGCGCCGGAGGCCGTGAGGCGGCAGCGCGGGGGCACCACGTCGATGCAAAGTGTTTTGTAAACAGATGTGTCGGAGGTAGCCACGGCATTGACATAAGAGCGGCCGAGACGCAGCGGGGTGATGAAGCCGTCGGGCGAAACGTCGAGGGCTTGGTGGTCGCCCATGCAGAGGACAGAGCCGAGGCCGAAGCTGGGGAACAGGCGGGCGCGTATCTGCTGGCGCACGGGATTGGCGAGCGTTACAGTACGGGGCGCGCTGATGATGTCAACACGGAGCGGGGCCGCGAGGCTCTGGCCGGAGAGCTGGGAGATGAGCGAGTCGATACGGGCGCGGGCGGCTTCGGACTTCTGGAGCTCCGCGCGTGTGTCGGCAGCGGCAGAGTCAGCCCCGGCGAGCCGTTGGTCGATGTCGTCCAAAATATCCGGGAGGTTGACCGATAAAAAGAGGCTGACGGCAGCGTTGATGTCGCCGCAGGCTTCAATGAGGCCGCAGAACAGCTCGCCAACCTGACGGGCCGACACGGTTTTAGCGGCCACCGCATCGCGTATGGCCTGAGCTTGAAGCAGCAGCGCGGCCGTGTCAAGCCGCTTGAGGTCGTTTTGGGTGAGTGGTTCCATTTTGAGGGATTAAAAGAGTTAAGAGAACACCTCGTCGAAAGGGTCCTGAAAAATTCGTGTAAGTTCGTTTTTGCTCTGAATGTTGAGCGGTCGGCCGGCTGTGAGGTCGGCGATCACTTCGTCTATTTTGTCAACCACAATGCCGACGTTATCGGGGTCGAACTTCTGGGCGACAGGCGGGCGGCGTGTGCCGGTCTGGTAGAGCAACTCCAGATAATCGGCGCGGGGTATGTCGGTGGCCGGGCTGATGTGCTGCACGGCATAAGCCGAGCGGACAGCCGGGGCCACTACGTCCTCGAGCTCATAGGAGAGTGGGAGGCCGTCGGCGAGTGTTGCCGTTATGCTGATGTTGTTGCGCTGAGCG
>JAXJVW010000285.1:0-3695 GCA_036308365.1 Muribaculaceae bacterium | reverse complement strand
TTCAACACATTGACCACCATGTCTTTCGTGGAGATTTTCTTTTCCTTTTCCATTTCGTAACGAATAACTTGCATTAGATTAAAATGATTCCGTTTTCAGTTTAGATCATCATATTATTGAATGATGACTCTGCGCACATGACACTTTCCTTCATTTTTCCGACATTGTGACACTATTATTTTATCACCCACGACTCTATATGCCACCAATAGGTTCAATTGATCGGCATTATTTTCCGCGACATCATCATGATATGACTGAACTGAATATATAAGATGCGCCACACAACCTGCCTCATTTTGGCATGTTGACGTCAGATAAAAATCTTTTGCGTATACCGGATAATCATCCCGAAAGTCACTCCAGTCTTGTTGTAGCTGCGCATTAATCTTTACAAGCATGTATTCAGATGAGCTGGTTTCATAACGTCCGAGCACAGTACATCGGAAGACGGAGTTGTTGATATATCCTCCCATATCGCCACACAGCAGTTCAGCAGCCGAATCCCATGTGACACTCTGGCCATCGAGGGCATTGAGCCGTTCAATATTATCGGGTAAGAACCTTAACTTTTTGGCGCCGGAGTCAGCCCTGCCCGCCGATGACAAAATCAGCCCTGAGACAATCGTTAAAAATATAATCGTGAATCTAAACATCGTCATAACTACATAATTATTCTACATCCTTTGAATTAACATGTTCCGACTCCAAATTATCCTCGACATAAAGTTCGCCTACACGGCTGAAACTGTCATCAAGCCTGTAGACCTGCTTAAATATCTTGTTCGGAAACGTGTATGTTATCTCTATCTTATCGCCATCGATTATTCTGTAAGGTCTATCGTTATAAAAGATGATCGACAACATCGGAGGATAGGCATATTCCCCGGCTATGGAAACCAGAACCCTCCTGTAATCGTACAATCCCTCATATCCTAAGAGAATCCTTGACGATGACACTGAAACCTCTCCCATCACGCCGAATGAGTATGGGAACGGATCAAATACCATATTCTCGTTCAAAACCTGCTGAAAACTGTCAGGAAACCCATAGTTAAATTTCAAAGGGCTCAAATTGCTTAATTGGCACGGATTTTCTGGGAAAACCGAAAATTTTTGATATACCGGGTCCGGCTCCTCCAACGGAAAGTCATCCAATTCGACAACATCGCTACAATCCCCCTTCATACTTCTGCCATCGGTCCAAAATCCTTCCAGAATACGCATGTTCTGAGATAAATCAAATGTGGATTGGTGCAGGTAGCCGCCTACCACCGTCCGTCCAAACTCATCTACGTGCAACAAACAGTCGTCAACGAAAAAAACAGTCTCAGGATAAAAGGTGCTGACTCCCTCCATATCGCCGTCATCAAGAAAAAGCCGAGTATATTTTCAACGTTTTGGGATATACCTTATAATCATTTATCGAACAGATGAACACGTCAATTTTGTTTGTGTCGCAACGGTCATATCCGTTTCTGGAGATAACCTTGTAAATCAAATATTCCGACTCCCCGACATGAACACGTCCCAATATGAGACATCTGAAATAATCATCTTTAAAATATCTATCCGGACGCTGAATGAGATATCTGTTGACAAACTCCCATGACACCTCATCACAGCGCCCGGTTTTCAATTCTTCATAATCCTTCGGAAAGGAACTGAGCAATCTGAAATCGCGGAAGATGCCCTCATTGGCAAAAGCCGACAAGACAGAGATCATTAGCAGATAAGTAATTACATATCTCATAACACAATATTGAGTTCAACGTTTCATATTCTTTTGTTCGTCGTTGACCGGCAATATCCTGAAGTCAGGAATGGAATCGGAGCAGAGGGGGTAGACCAAAAATACCGTGCGGTAAGATTCCGGCACATCATCCTTGTTTTGAAAATAGTCGTAATCGTTTGACGGGAAATAGGAACTGACAGGCATCTCGCACCAGAAACCGGTTATTCTGTATGCCGTGCAGCGCACCTCATATTCCCCCACTTTATATTCATAAACCACACTGTTCTCGCGAACCGCCTTACATACTTTTTCAAACAAGGTATTGACGATTTGAGTATTTTCCTTGCCGACTCCAAAACTCGACCACACCATACTCTCAATCGGGAAAAGCAGCGTATAGGGATAAAATGATTCTGTTGCGGGGTAAAACACCTCGGTGGAAGAATAAATGCTGTTCGCGAATTTATCGATATTTGAGCAATCCACATAAAGGGTGTCAGCGACAGTAACCGTCGAGAAGCATATCGGCCAGAAATTCTTTGGCTTAGCACAAACGTCAACCACAGTGTAAGTTCGCGCTTTGATTTCATAATTCTTTATCCGGGTTCCACACATGGCGCTCAGTCCGACAATCAAAAAAATGGATGATAGCAGTAATCGCATCATAATCATCTGAACCTGATGAAACGCTTAATTGTATTCACTTAAAGCCTCTGACAAATCGTCGGCGAATCGATTGAAATCAACAATCTGTCCAAATTCCTCAATTTGTGTTGGGGATAAATTGAGCAGATAGCCTCTTTCGCAGATCATATCCTTGTCGGAATCCTCAAATTCATCAATAGAGATAGGTATACAACTATATTCCTTCATATATGCAGAGCCAAATTTCATGGCAAATTCCTTGGATGACCAAATTGGGAGCAAATATTCATCGCCATTCTGCTGGACAGCAAAAGTCTGGTCATCCATTCCTACAGTCCTCATGGTTTCAGTATCTGCAATACGCTTGATCGTATACTTATACCTAACATCCGGGCGACAAGACGTCAGGGCCGAAATCTCTTTAGGAGAGATGTTTAGTTCATTGGGGGTTGTTTTTTCTTCCATTATTATCATGTTTATGCTGAAGATTATGATTACTATACAACTGAAGCTGGCTTTCTTTATACCTCACTTTGAGTGTATGACCAATTTATCCGGCGACTGTATGTACATTATTCCAACCGGCACAACAGTCTTGGTGACTCCGATGGAATCGCCGGAGATGCCGTTCAGGCAGTCGGAACAGAACGGGAAATAGTCTGACACCGGGGTTTCATAAAACAGTCCTCTAATCTCGTAGCTTGCGACATAAACCAGGCTGTCATTTAAGTTTCCGCTCCTGACCACCATGGTGTCGGCCTTGGCATAAGGCTCGACCGCCAAATTTGCCATCAGATCGCGTGCGAATATGACCGACTTAGGATTGTCAGGAAACATTGAAGTGAAGGCGTGCTCCACACTGCTCCACAACGCCTCCGGATAGTAAATCCGGGAATTCGCATAGGCACTGGCGACAAGGCTCTCGGGGGTCGACAGATCGAGGTAGAGCGTGTCGCTCTCCACGGCTGTCGAGAACAGCCAGGGTGACTTTTGAATACCGTACCTGAAATGAACAATGCGATACGCCGCCGGCACAATACGATAGTTCTCGCACCGGGCATGTCCGCAATCCGAGCGTTCATCGCACACCCCGATAAATGCGACTATCACCAACGACAGTATTAAAATCATTCGTTTCATAGCAGCTATTTTTTTATATCAGAACCGGCCTGTCAACCGCCAATCCGATCAGTTTTTCAATTTGTTTGCGAATGATAGCAGCCACGAGAACTTACCTTCACTCTCTTTCGGCTTACGCGCGAAAACAGCATCGGTGATTTCCTTCTCGCCCCGACGTTTGATCACCTGATCCTTT
>JAXJVW010000284.1:0-9224 GCA_036308365.1 Muribaculaceae bacterium | reverse complement strand
GGCTCAGTGTCGTGGAGAAAGTGGGCGTAGACGGCCGACATTATCTTCGCGAGAAATTCCGGTGACTGGTCGTCGAGGATTTCCAGCCATTCCTTTTCGATGATGATGATCTGATTCATAGCGTGATTATTTGAATTGTTTTCGCTGCAAAGATAACTTCACGCTGGGGCCATGCGACGAAAAAACATCACCGGGGAGTCGCCGGGAAGTGTGATAATTAACACTGTTTTTCCGCCCTACCCTGCTGATTATGTGTTTATTAAGAATTAAGGTAAGGAATTGTTAAAATGAAGCGATTTAACATATCGGAGACAGAGGCCGGGGCGGATGGAAAAGATAATATCATGGCGTGATGCAGAAACTTAACAAAAAATGTTGTAACTTTGTGGTATAAAGAAATTCCGACACTTACTTATGGGACGAATCATCTCCATCGACTACGGCAGGAAGCGCTGCGGCATAGCCGCCACCGACCCGTGCCGCATCATCGCCAGCGGACTGACCACGGTGGCGACAGCCCAGCTGATACCGTTCATCAAGGACTACACGACCCGCGAGCAGGTAGATCTGATAGTGGTTGGCCTACCGACCACGATGCGTGGAGAGCCGTCGGAATCGATGCGCTACATCACCCCCGGCATCAACCGGTTGCGCAAGGAAGTGCCCGGAATAGCGATAGAATTTTTCGATGAGCGGTTCACCTCCGTACTGGCCCACAAGGCTATGATTGACGGAGGCATGAAAAAATCAGACCGACGCGACAAAGCGATAGTCGACGAGATATCCGCCACCATCATCCTCAATGATTATTTACAAAGCAAAACATACAGCAATCGATGAAATTACCCGTTTATTTATATGGACATCCGGTTCTGAGAAACGAATCAAAGGATATCACCCCCGACTATCCCGAGCTCAAGGAACTGGTTGCGAACATGTTTGAGACCATGTACGCGAGCGAAGGTGTGGGCTTGGCCGCACCACAGATAGGCCGCAACGACCGCATAGTTGTGATCGACGCCGACCCCATGGGGGAAAGCTTCCCTGAATGCGCCGGCCGCAAGTTCACCCTGATCAACCCCCGGATTGAGATTCTCGACGGGGAGAAGATTTCACGCGACGAAGGATGTCTGTCGCTCCCCGGCCTCAGCGAGAGTGTTCCCAGGGTTGAGCACATACGTCTGAGCTGGGTCGACGACGATTTCCAGCCCCACGAAGAAGAGATTGAAGGATTCCTGGCCAGGATTGTTCAGCATGAGTGTGACCATCTGGAAGGGAAACTCTACATTGACCATGTGTCGCTGATCAGAAAACAGCTGATACGCGGCAAATTACATAACATCATCGACGGCAAGACCCGATGCGCATATCCCGTCAAATACGCACCTAAAAAGAAAAAATAACTATGGCAGCAGCTGATGACAAGAAAGTAATCTTCTCAATGGTGAGGGTAAGCAAAATCTACCCCCCTCAAAAACAAGTGTTGAAAAACATCTCGCTCGGATTCTACTACGGCGCCAAGATAGGCATCATAGGTTTGAACGGCTCAGGTAAATCATCATTACTGAAAATCATCGCCGGCCTCGACAAGAGCTACCAGGGTGAGGTTGTGTTCTCACCCGGCTACAGCGTAGGCTACCTGGAGCAGGACCCCAAGCTCGACCCCGACAAGACCGTCATCGAAGTTGTTCGCGAGGGAGTCAGCCACATCACCGAGCTGCTGGCCGAGTTCGACCGTGTCAACGAGGCCTTCGCAGACCCCGAGGTGCTTGAAGACCCCGACAAGATGGATGCCCTGATAGCCCGTCAGGCCGAACTTCAGGATAAGCTCGACGCCGCCGACGCATGGACCATCGACAGCAAACTCGAACGCGCCATGGACGCCCTGCAGTGTCCGCCCGACGACCAGAAAATCAGCACCCTGTCAGGAGGAGAGCGCCGTCGTGTGGCCCTCTGCCGTCTGCTGCTTCAGCAACCCGACATATTGCTGCTCGACGAGCCTACCAACCACCTCGACGCCGAGTCTATAGACTGGCTCGAACAGCATCTGCAGCAATATCCCGGAACCGTCATCGCCATCACCCACGACCGTTACTTCCTCGACCATGTTGCAGGATGGATTCTGGAACTTGACCGCGGCGAAGGCATACCCTGGGAAGGAAACTACTCATCATGGCTCGACCAGAAAACCAAGCGTATGGCCATGGAGGAGAAGCAGGCCAGCAAACGTCGCAAAACCCTTGAGCGCGAGCTTGAATGGGTGAGGATGGCCCCGAAAGCCCGTCAGGCCAAAGGTAAAGCCCGTCTGTCATCGTATGACCGTCTGCTCAACGAGGACCAGAAACAGAAGGAGGAACGCCTGGAGATATTCATTCCCAACGGACCCCGTCTGGGCAACAAGGTTATCGAAGCCACCGGTCTGAGCAAGGCGTTTGGCAAGAAACAGCTGTTCAAGGATTTGAGTTTCGCCCTGCCGCCGGCCGGCATTGTGGGTGTCATCGGTCCGAACGGCGCCGGAAAAACCACCCTTTTCCGCCTGATCATGAAGCAGGAGGCCCCCGATGCGGGCACATTCGACGTTGGTGAGACAGTCAAGATAGCTTATGTCGACCAGACCCACCACGATCTGCTCCCCGAGCGAACCGTCTATGAAGTGATTTCGCAGGGTGTGGAGAGTTTCCGCATGGGAGGACGCGACGTCAACGCCCGCGCCTACCTGAGCAAGTTCAACTTCACCGGCGCTGACCAGGAGAAGAAAATCGGAGTGTTGTCAGGTGGTGAGCGCAACCGTCTGCACCTTGCCATGGCCCTGAAAGAGGAAGGTAACGTGCTGTTGCTCGACGAACCTACCAACGACATCGACGTGAACACCCTGCGCGCACTCGAGGAAGGTTTGGACGACTTCGCCGGATGTGCCGTGGTTGTCAGCCACGACCGCTGGTTCCTCGACCGCATCTGCACCCACATACTCTCATTCGAGGGTAACGGTGAAGTGGTGTTCTACGAAGGGTCATACTCTGACTACGAGGAATATAAGCGCGCCCATAACGACGGCAAGGAACCCACCCGCCGCCGCTATCGCAAGCTGATGGAATAACCTCCACGCATAACAACGACCAAGCGGGGAAACGCCGTAACCTCAACCGGAGGGGGGCGTTTCCCCGTCGTCGCATCCGTGGCGCAAGGCCGTTTCGACCTCCACATGAAAATAAAATCACAGACTGAGCATAAAAATTTGGAGATTAGAAATAAAAGGCTTAACTTTGCATCCGAAAATAAGCACGATAAGGGTCTCAACAGCCGTTGAGATTCTTATATTTTTATATTGAGTTTCTAAGTGCGGGTGATTATGGTGATGTCATGGTCAGCGCGCCGAAGGGCCGCCGGAAACGGTTCCGTAAGCAACCGGATAAACAAATCAGAAATAAACTAAAAAACATAACACGATAATGGCAATTACATTTATGACCAAGGAAGGCTATAAGAAAAAAATGGAAGAAATAGCCTATCTGGAAACAGTCAAACGTCCTGAAATTTCACGCGCCATCGCTGAAGCGCGCGACAAAGGCGACCTCTCGGAAAATGCGGAGTATGATGCGGCCAAGGAGGCCCAGGGCATGCTCGAGATGCAAATTTCCAAGCTCAAGGAGATGGTGGCCAGCGCCCGTATAATTGATGAAAGCAAGCTCAACTGCGACACCGTTCAGATAATGAACAAAGTGAAAATCAAGAACATGCTCAACGGCATGGTTGTTGAATATACCATCGTCGCTGACAGCGAGGCCAACCTGAAAGAGAAGAAGATCGCATCGTCGACCCCCATCGCCAAAGGCCTGTTAGGCCACAAGATAGGCGACGTGGTTGAGATACGCGTTCCGTCGGGAATGATGAAATTCGAAATCCAGGAAATCAGTTTCTGATGGCAACGATATTCACCAGAATCATCAATGGCGAAATCCCCTGCTACAAAGTGGCCGAGGATGAGAAAAATTTCGCTTTCCTCGACATCAACCCCATGGCCAAGGGCCACGTGCTGGTTGTTCCCAAAACCGAGGATGACTACATTTTCAATCTGTCGGAGGAGGACTACGTTTCGCTTCAGCTTTTCGCCCGCAAGGTTGCCAAAGCGCTGGAACAGGCCGTGGCATGCAAGCGCGTCGGAGTGGCCGTGCTGGGGATGGAAGTGCCCCACACCCACATCCATCTGATTCCGCTGCAGAGTGAGAACGACATGGATTTCCGTAAGCCCAAACTGCAGTTCGAGGCCGAGGAGATGCAACAGATAGCTAACAGTATAGCTGAAAAACTATGAAAAAAATATTCAAATCATTGGCCCTGACGGGTGTCGCCGCGGCCATTCTGGCCGGATGTTCCGACAATAACTGGAAAGTGAGCGGCAACATCACCGACGCCGAAGGTCAGGATCTTATCCTGGAAAGCATGAGCTCCATAGGGTGGATTCCCATGGACACCGTTAAACTCGACGCCGACGGCAAATACTCGTTCACCCAACCCGCTCCGGCGGCTCCCGACATCTACCGTCTGAGGCTCAACGGTCAGTCGGCCTACTTTCCGATTGACAGCATAGAGTCAGTGACACTCGATGCTTCGGGCAAAAGTTTCGGCACCACCTATCGTTTGAGTGGCAACGACAACGCCGCGATGATGATGATGGCCGACTCCATTATCAATGCCTCCATAGCCCGTCAGGGTGAGGCCCTGACGCTGACCGACCCCGACCTGAAACGTGAGCTGGCGCAGATAATTCTGTCGAACCCCGCTGGCGTGGTAGCCTACTACATTGTCAGCAAAACCGTTGGCGACGCACCGCTGTTCAACCCGTCGGCAAAGATGGACAACCGCATCATCGGCGCCGTGGCCAACGCGATGAACCTCGAACGGCCCAACGATCCGCGCACGGCCTACATGAAGGATAAGTTTTTCAAGAACCGCACCCGTGTTGCAGGCACCGCGGCTTCCGACACATTGGTAGTCAACGAGACCTCGCTTTTCGAAATCAACTTGCACAACGCCCGCGGCGAAAAAGCGAGTTTGAATGAAATGGCCTCGAAGGGCGACGTGGTTGTGCTCAACTTCACTTCGCTGACCCATCCCGAGTCAATCGAGTTCAACGTGATGCTCAACAAGGTGTATGATGACCTGAAAAACAAAGGTGTGGAAATCTATCAGGTGAGCGTTGACGAAGATGAGGTGGCATGGCGCACAGCGGCCAAGAATCTCCCCTGGACATGTGTCTACAACTCACCCTCAAACACCGCCGCTCTGATAAACTACAATGTGGGTGTGCTCCCCACCACCTACATCATCAACCGCAAGGGGGAACTGGTTGAACGTGTCGACGACATAACCAAACTTAGGTCAGCGCTCAACAAATACCTGTAGACCAATCACATAGATCAACAACATTATTGCCCGGAGTTATGAAAAATTTCTCACTGATTGCAATAATAGCCCTACTGCTTTTCACCTCCTGCAACCATACGGGGGGTGAAAAGTCTGTTTATGACCTTATCCCTGAAGGGGCGGGAAAAGTGACACGCATCGACGCCGACGCGTTTCTGAAAAATGCCGGATGCCGCATAAATGGCGGGAAAGTCACCCTGTCAAAGCCTGTGGAAGGTGTGCTCAACAGCATCGCTGACCCTGACGAAAGGTCATTGTTTCAAGGTTTTATAGCCGCATCGGCGGTGCTCGACATGAAAAATGTCGTTGTCTGCACCAACGACAACACCACGGCTATGCTCTGTCAGGTGACAAATCCGTCGCTGATGGAGGATTATCTGGAGAATAACGCCAGCCGGACGGAAATCGACGGGAACACGGTTTATATGACCCACGACATAGCGGTGATGGTGAAAGATGGCGTCGCGGTGGCGTCGCCCCGCCCCGAGCAGCTGGTCAAGTTCTGCGAAAAAGCCGAGAAAGCACCGCTGTCGCGCAACCAGGCGATGGTCGACGAGCTTTCGGACAGTTCACGCACAATGGTGTCGCTGACATCGAAAACGGTCAACAAACGCCGGAAGCGAGGGGATCGCGACACGAACAAGCCGTTGTCGCTGCGCACCCGCTATGTGTGGCTGACGCTCCATGAACGGTTCATCGAGGCCGAGATAAAACTGATCGACGAGATGGGCGAGCCGGTGTTTCTGTCGGACTATCTGCAACCCATCGACCCCGAGGTGTTAAGCTCGGTGCCCTCCCGCGCCGAGGCCATAGCCGCTATTGGTGAACCGGTCAGATTCAACGACCTGATGAACGACTTCGACGCATATGACTCCGACCTCATCGCCGAAGCCGCCCCGATGTCGCTGCTGTGTGACATGCTCCATGGATCGGCCGTCATCAGCGCCACTCCGGCGTCGACCGCCACATATCTCAAAACCATGACACCACCGGCATGGAACATCACCGCCTCCGTGGGGCAGTCGACGGAGGATTCCGGCTCGATCAAAGCCCTGCTGTCGCTGTTTCTGCCGCAGGCCGATGAGCTTCGCCCGGAAACGGTTGACGGTCAGATGTGTTACACGCTTGGGCCCGATCTGAACCTGTATGTGGCCGATGAGCCGGGGATGCTGACCATGTCGACCGACATGATTGCCGACGGTGACCCCGACCCTGCCATCACGTCGCTTTTCACCGACGCCTACTTTGGCATTGTGGTCAATGTGCCCTACAAAAGTGAGACCATGAAAGCCTTCAATCTCCCCTACGGGCCTAACTTCACCATGGCCGGATATTACGACGGGGTGAGGATGCGATTGTCGCTCAACGGCTCGAACACGGCTATCATGGAAGCACTTTGCGAAACATGCCAGGCCGTGGAGCAGGGAAGGTAGACCGGAACAAATAAACACAACCATCAAATGGAAACTATCAGACTGCTCGATTTGCTCCCCGCCCCGTTCGAGGATCGCAGGGAGAATCACCGTGATAGCGACGTGTGGCTCACCGATGTGCGTTTCAGGTCAGGCCACCGCTATATGATCGATGCGCCGTCGGGCACGGGGAAGTCATCGCTGTGCTCCTTCATCTATGGTTTGCGCACCGACTACCTCGGCCAGATCATGTTTGACGGCACCGACATCCGCAACCTCGGTCAGGAGGACTGGAGCTTGGTCCGGAGAACGTCGCTGGCCTATCTTCCCCAGCAGATGGAGTTGTTTGACGAGCTGACCGTGATGGAGAACATACAGCTCAAAAATTCGCTCACCAATCATTTGAGCATCAGTCAGATAGAGCAGCTGCTTGAGAGAGCCGGCATCGGATCGAAGCGCAACGAGAAGGTGGGCAGACTGTCGATAGGTCAGCAACAACGTGTGGCGATAATCCGCTCGCTGGCCCAGCCCATGCGGTTTCTGCTGATGGATGAGCCGGTTAGTCATCTCGACATGGAGAACAATGCGATAATGGCCGGGATGATCAATGAGACCCTGACCCGCGAGAATGCCGCACTGATCACCACATCGGTGGGTAATCCATTGGCCATAAACGACTTAAAGACATTGAAACTATGAGAACACCGGTGTGGTCAATTATGCGGAAAAATATCTCCGTTGCCCAGGCGGTCATCTACATTCTGGCGTCAACCGTGGGTATAACCCTCATTATCACGGCTTTACTCTTCAAGCACGATGCGTCGGAGATATTGACCCCGAGCCACAACCTGCCCGACGAGTATGTCACGATTTCGAAAAAAGTGCTCCTGACGGGATTCGACAAGAACGGATTCACCCCCGACGAGATAACAGAGCTGGAAAAACAGCCGTGGGTTGACTCACTCGGGGTGTTTGTCAGCGGTGACTTCAACGTGGCTCTGTCGTTGAACGTGGGTGGAGAAATATCCACCTCATTGTTTCTGGAATCGGTGCCTGAATATTTCCTCGACGAAGTTCCCGACCGGTGGGGCTATCAACAGGGGCAGACGGTGCCCATAATCGTGCCCCGCGGCTATCTGACGCTCTACAATTATGGCTTCGCCACGGCCCGCAATCTGCCCATGCTTTCCGAGTCGGCGGTGAACAATCTGCCTGTCATCCTCAGCATCAGCGGCAGAGGAAAGACGGCCGATTTCAAGGCCCGGATTGTTGGACTGTCATCCCGGATAAACTCAATCATAGTTCCCGAGGGGTTCATGACGATGGCCAACTCCGAATATGGATCGGGTCGTGAAGTGTCGCCCACGCGTTTGATAGTGTGTGGCAAAGCCGACTCCGACCGTATCGCCGACTATCTTGAAGAAAACGGCTACCAGCGTGACGATGAAGGGGTTGACACATCGCTGATGGCGTATATAATCACCATGCTCACAGGCGTTTTGATGATGGTCGGGACAGAGATTATCGGACTGTCGGTGGTCATCCAACTGCTGAGTCTGCACATATTGGTTGAGAAAAACCGCGAGGCCACCCGCAGGCTGATAATGCTCGGCTACTCACCCCGGAGGCTGCGCAGACTCTATCTGAAGCTGGTGGCACTGACCAACGGGGGGATATTGTTTATGGGGTGCGCACTCTCGGCCATCGCGCCCATGCTGTGGAGCGACGTCATCGGTGATGCGTCGTTCAGCGCGACCCCCTATCTGGTGGGGTTCGTGGTGATGTTGCTGCTTACCGTTCCGGTTCCTATCATGCTCCGCCGGTCAATCAGGTGAGGCCTCATTTCACAACCAGCACAGCCACTAATCCCC
The DNA here is from genome assembly GCA_036308365.1 of Muribaculaceae bacterium. Taxonomy (GTDB): domain Bacteria; phylum Bacteroidota; class Bacteroidia; order Bacteroidales; family Muribaculaceae; genus CAJUPY01. The sequence continues at coordinate 517 of JAXJVW010000284.1, read as the reverse complement.
AGATTACGAGCAGAATGTTGGCCACGGCGTAAGTGACCGTGTAGCCCATGGCGGGAAGTGAACTGCCCAGAGAATCCTGAACCGCGCCCAGTGAAGCCGTGCATGTTCGTGTGCCGGCGCAACATCCCAGGGTTATCGCCGGGTTGAACTTGAACACCTTATGACCGAGCCACAGTCCGAACAGCAACGGCAGGGATGTGGCCACGACACCCACCACGAACAGCATTGGCCCGACGGAAACCAGTCCTGACACGAACGACTGCGCCGATTCCAGTCCGATGCATGCGATGAACACGTTCAAACCCAGGTTGTTCATGATCCAGAGGGCAGGTCGGGGAATGTTTCCGAACACCGGTTTGCGGCTGCGTAACCATCCGAACACCAAACCGGCCACGAGCGCTCCGCCACTGGTTCCGAAACTGAGGGGAATGGAGCCGACCATGAAGGTCAGCGCACCCACAATGCCACCGATGGCAATGGCGATGCCCACGAACATAAGGTCGGATGAGTGGGTAGG
>JAXJVW010000283.1:0-1098 GCA_036308365.1 Muribaculaceae bacterium | reverse complement strand
TCCCATATGGGTGCACGCGGCGTCGTTAGGAGAGTTCGAACAGGGTCGCACCCTGATCGAACGGATCCGAAGTGAACATCCGCAACGGCAGATTTTGCTCAGTTTCTTCTCCCCGTCGGGCTACGAGGTGCGCAAAAACTACGACAAGGTGGATAAGGTCATCTACCTTCCGTTTGACAGCCCCGACAACGCCAGGGAGCTCGTTGAAACAATCAACCCGTCGGTGGCCATATTCGTCAAATACGAGTTCTGGGGCAACTACATTGAGAACCTGCACAGCCGCGATATTCCAGTTTATCTGATTTCGGCAATATTCCGTCCCGGACAGATATTTTTCAGACCATGGGGTGGATTCATGCGACATATCCTCACCCTCTACACCCACATTTATGTGCAGGACGAACGGTCGGCCTCACTGCTCGCAGGAATCGGAGTTAAGAATGTTACCGTGGCGGGCGACACACGCTTCGACCGTGTGACCGACATAATGAAAACCACCGCCCGGATCAATGGGATCGAGCGGTTCAACAACGGCAATAAAGCGACCCTGATAGTGGGCAGCTCATGGGAGGCCGACGAGGAGAAATACGTGCCGTGGATAAACAGCAATCCCGACGTGACATTCATCATCGCCCCGCATGAATTCAACGACCGGCGCCTCGACGCCCTGCGCAAATCACTATCGGGCAAGGTGATGTATCTGTCGGAATGGGAAGATATGCACCGTGAATGCGACGCCCCGAGAGTTGACAACGTCAGAGGGCTCATTGTCGACTGTTTCGGTAAACTCTCGACACTCTACCGCTATGCGCAGATGGCATATATCGGCGGAGGTTTCGGTGCCGGCATTCACAACATCAATGAAGCCGCAGTTTATGGTATGCCGGTGATTTTCGGCCCGACACACAAAAAATTCAAGGAGGCGTCAGACCTTATCAGTCTCGGCGGAGGTTTCTGCTGCCACAACCCCCACGAGGTTGTGGAAACGCTGACCACGCTCCACACCAACCACGTGATTCTGAAGTCAGCAGGACGGATTGCCGGGGAATATATCAAGAAGAACCTCGGGGCTACCGACATCATCTACCGCGACCTCAC
>JAXJVW010000282.1:0-6457 GCA_036308365.1 Muribaculaceae bacterium | reverse complement strand
ATGCCATACTCCGACTGGACATATAACGCCAAAAATCCGTTGCGACGCTTCTCCCATCGCAAACGGATGATAAAGTCAGTGAACCTGGCCCTGAAAGCATTGCCCGAAAAAGGGCGGCTACTCGACTTCGGATGTGCCGACGGCTACATGGTTTCACTACTTCAGCAGATCACCGGTCCGGGCAGAATTTTCGGCTATGAACCCTACCCCGACTCAAAAGTTGACGAGTCAACCATCATCTACAACCGGTGGGACGACGTGGCCGGCCAACAGTTCGACGTAGTCACATGCTTCGAAGTGCTCGAGCACTTCTCACCCGACAACCAGCGCAAGCTGCTGCGCCAGATACGCTCGCTGCTAAAAGCCGGCGGCACGCTGATTATCTCCGTTCCGGTTGAATACGGTCCGGTGGGAGTGTTCAAAGGGGTGTTGCGCAAAGTCACCGACCGCCGTCAGCGCCACTGGTACAGCTGGCGCAACATAGCCCGGACCCTGCTGTCACGCCCCATCGAAGGAGCGCGCGACAGCGACGGCTACCTCGACCATGTGGGATTCTACTACCGCGACCTGACGGCCCTGCTCAACGAATGCGGATTCACCACCGTCAGCCGCAGCTTCTCCCCCTACAATTTCGGCGGGGCAGCCGTCAACTCCCAGATCTACACCGTCCTGAAAAGAAAATAAGGACCAACCCTGAGTTGGTTGAAAGATTCCCAAAATTATTGTGGGGTCTGCACACCCAGATATTCGAGCATCATGGCAGTTTCGGAGGGTGCTCCGGGCTCAGTGAAAAAGTCGGCCACATACCAGTCGCCGTCAGACCATTCCATTTTGAGTGTGGCGCCCGTGTTCATTTCATCCTCCACCACTTTCACCATGGCCACGCTGTCCGACGACATTTCAAGAAACTCCACGCGGAACTCGGGATTGTCAGGGCAGTCCTGCGCCATAGTCCAGTGGTTGTAGTTGAAAAAGCCCACTTCATCGGGGTTGGAGTCGGCCGCCATGACAGCGTCGTAGATTTTCAAATAGCCGGGGGTGCAGTAGCGGTGCTCCAGATCTCCGCTATAAAGATTGGAGTAGATTTCGGCGACGCGGATCTTCAGAAGAGCTTCGCGTTGCGATATGACATCAATCGACCGGGTTTCCTCGGCCGACGGAGCCGCAGTGCGGCCGGTTTTGACAAAGTCACAGGCGGTTAGCGCCGTCAACAGCAACGACAAGGAGAGCAGATGTGTGGCACAGCACGTAAAACGGTTTTTCATTTCCATGATCATATCAATTCAGATTGTACATATAACAGATTCAATAACGGGCCGGAGCCAGTGATGCAAAAATAGATAAAAAACGAGAAGCGGGAGCACTTTTTGGCCATAAATTTTCAGAATCCGGATTTGAAATGTTAATTTTGTATGTTTAAACATACAGATTAAGTAGATTTCAACATAATGAACAAAATAATCGCCAAGGAACGGTTCTCGGAAAAAGTGGTGAAGCTGGTTGTAGAGGCTCCGCTGATAGCCCGTTCGCGAAAACCGGGACATTTCGTAATAGTGATAGCCGGAGAAAAAGGTGAGCGAATACCGCTGACCATAGCCGAGGCCGACAAAGCCGCCGGCACCATCACGCTCGTGATTCAGGCCGTGGGCGACTCCACCCGCAAGATATGCGCGCTTGAGCCTGGCGACAGTCTGACCGATGTTGTCGGTCCGTTAGGACGCGCCACCAAGATAAGCGACTATGGCACGGTTGTGTGTGCCGGTGGAGGCGTTGGCGTGGCTCCGATGCTCCCCATCATACAGGCCATGAAGGAGGCCGGGAACAAAGTGATTTCAGTTCTGGCCGCCCGCAGCCGCGATCTGATCATCCTCGAGGAGCAGGTGCGTCGCTACAGCGATGAGGTCATAATAATGACCGACGACGGCTCCTATGGCCGCAAAGGGCTCATCACCCAGGGATTGGAAGATATAATCAACACCACCGATGTGGATATGGTTGTGACGATTGGTCCGGCCATCATGATGAAATTCGTGGCCGAGCTGACCCGCCGCCACTCCATCCCCACCATATGTTCGCTGAACACCATCATGGTCGACGGCACCGGAATGTGTGGCGCCTGTCGAATCACCGTTGACGGGAAAACACGGTTTGTGTGTGTCGACGGTCCGGAATTCGATGCCCACAAAGTGGACTTTAATGAAATGATGATGCGCCTGCGCGCATATAACACCCCTAAAAACTGATCATGTTTGAAGATAGCATAGCACCTCGCGACGCACAGTGGCGCGAGGCTCTCCGAAAAGAGAAAACAGCCAAGGAACGCACCTCGATCGCGAGAGTGCGAATGACCGAGCTCGCTCCCGGGATACGTGTCAGAAGCAACGACGAGGTTAACCGCGGGCTGACGGCGGCGCAGGCTTTCACCGAAGCTTCACGCTGCCTGGACTGCCCCGACCCGCAATGTGTCACCGGCTGCCCCGTGGGGATCAATATCCCGGGATTTATCAAAAACTTAGAGCGTGAGAACACTGTCGAGGCCCTGCGTGTGATAAAGGAAACGAGCGCATTGCCGGCCGTGTGCGGACGAGTGTGTCCGCAGGAGCGGCAGTGCGAGTCGCGCTGCATCTACAACAAGATGAAAAAAGAGCCCGTGGCGATAGGCTATCTGGAACGTTTCGCCGCCGACAACGGAGCAGACCAGCTGACCGCCGACACCCCCGCCCGTAACCATCACAAGGTTGCCGTCGTAGGGTCAGGTCCGGCCGGGCTTTCCTTCGCCGGCGACATGATTAAACGGGGCTACGATGTGACCGTTTTCGAGGCGTTGCACCAGATAGGTGGTGTGCTGAAATATGGCATTCCCGAATTCCGACTCCCCAACAGCATCGTCGACCGTGAAATCGACTCGCTCACCGCCATGGGTGTCAACTTCGTCAAGGACTGCGTCATCGGCAAGACATTGAGCTACGACGACCTTCTCAATCAAGGTTTCGAGGGGGTGTTCGTTGCGTCAGGAGCCGGACTTCCGCGCTTCATGGGCATTCCCGGGGAGAACCTGATCGGTGTTCTTTCATCAAACGAGTATCTTACCCGCATCAACCTCATGGGGGCCGGCCGCGGAGGTGACACCCCCGCACCCACCGGTAAGCGGATAGCTGTCATAGGTGGTGGAAACACCGCCATGGACTCCGTTCGCACCGCAATGCGCATGGGTGCGGAAAAAGCCATGATAGTCTATCGCCGCTCCGAAGCCGAAATGCCGGCCCGAGTTGAGGAGGTGCGCCATGCCAAAGAGGAAGGTGTTGAATTTCTCACACTGTGCAATCCGGTTGAATACTTAGCCGATGAAAACGGCGCAGTCAGAGCCATGCGTGTGCAGCGCATGGAGCTGGGCGAACCGGATTCCTCAGGCCGACGTTCACCGGTGGCAATCGAAGGAGCCATCGACGAAATCGAGGTCGACGCGGTCATTGTGAGTGTTGGCGTATCGCCTAACCCGCTGATACCCAATTCAGTCGACGGACTTGAGATTACACGTCGCGGCACCATAGCCGTCAATGACACCACCTTGCGGTCGTCGCTGCCCACACTGTTTGCCGGTGGCGACATTGTTCGCGGAGGTGCGACAGTTATTCTCGCCATGGGTGACGGACGTCAGGCCGCGGCAGCCATGCACGCACAAATTCAGGAACAATCACAAACAGATTCAAAGTCATAGCCATGTTAACAATTGAAGAAGTTTACAACGCAGCCAAAGTGCTGAAAGATGTTGCCCGTCACCCCCATCTGGTGCCCTGCAAAGTTGTTGATGACGCACAGATCTACCTCAAGCCGGAATGTCTGCAACACACCGGGTCGTTCAAGCTGCGAGGAGCATATTACAAGATTTCACAGCTCACTCCCGAGGAAAAATCACGCGGCGTGATAGCTTGCTCAGCCGGCAACCATGCCCAGGGAGTGGCCCTCGGCGCCACCCACAACGGCATAAAGGCTCTGATATGCCTTCCGGCCGGTGCGCCCATCTCAAAAATCGAGGCCACCAAAGGTTATGGCGCCGAGGTGTGTCTGGTGCCGGGAGTCTACGATGACGCTTATGCCAAAGCCATCGAGCTTCGCGACAAATATGGCTACACGTTCGTTCATCCGTTCGACGACCCGAAGGTGATCGCCGGCCAAGGTACGATAGGGCTGGAGATAATCGAGGAGATGCCCGATGTCGACGCCATCGTGGTGCCTATAGGTGGAGGTGGCTTGATTTCAGGTATCGCCTTCACGGTCAAGACATTGCGCCCTGACATCAAAGTCTATGGCGTGCAGGCCCAGGGAGCACCCTCCATGGAAGAGTCGCTCAAGAAACAGCGCATCACCCATCTGCCGTCGGTGTCGACCATAGCCGACGGTATCGCCGTCAAGGAACCCGGTGTCAACACATTCGACATCTGCAGCAAGTATGTCGACGAAGTGGTCACGGTGAGTGACGACGAAATCGCCGCCGCCATACTCTATTTGGTTGAGAAACAGAAACTTGTGTCGGAAGGTGCGGGTGCCGTGCCTCTGGCCGCAGTGATGGCCGGCAAGCTGCCCGTCAAGGGAAAAAAAGTTGTTTGCATGGTTTCAGGCGGCAACATCGATGTCAACATGCTCAACCGAGTGATCACCCGCGGCCTGGCCGTTGACGGACGTCTGTCAACGCTGACCATCGACCTTGCCGACAAACCCGGACAGCTTTCAGGCGTGTGCAACATCATAGCCGAGCAGGGTGGCAACGTGATCACCGTGACCCACGAGCGTGTGGGAAGCCACCACCAGATCAACGGCTGCACCATACGCATCGAACTCGAAACACGCAACCACGACCACATCAAGCAAATATGCAAAGCCCTCAGCGACAAGGGCTATGTGGTTGTAGGCTAACCCATCACCCCCACCAGGACATCGCCACCGCGCCGGTGTCCGTCACGTAACCACCCCCCAACACTTCAGGCAACATGGCAAAGAAGATCGCTGAAACCCCGCTGATGAAGCAGTATCTGGAAATGAAACAGAAACATCCGGATGCCATACTGCTGTTCCGTGTGGGTGACTTTTATGAAACTTTCTCCGACGATGCCATCGCCGCATCAGAAATCCTCGGCATCACGCTGACACGCCGCGCCAACGGTTCGGCCTCGTCGGTTGAACTGGCCGGGTTCCCCCACCACGCACTTGACACGTATCTTCCGAAACTGGTACGCGCCGGGCGGCGTGTGGCCATATGCGAACAGCTCGAGGACCCTAAACTGACCAAGAAACTGGTTAAACGCGGCATCACCGAGCTTGTCACCCCCGGTGTGACACTCAACGACAACGTGCTCGACCACCGCGAGAACAACTTCCTGGCCGCCATCCACTTCGGCAAATCCGGCGTGGGAGTGGCCTTTCTCGACATCTCAACAGGGGAATTCCTGACCACCGAAGGCTCAGAGGATTATATCGACAAACTGCTCGCCAGCTTCGCCCCCAAGGAGCTGCTGATAGTCAGAGGGAGCAAACAGAAACTCGAGCAGACCCTTTCGTCGCGCTATCTGACATATGAGCTCGACGACTGGATTTTCACCGACGACACCGCCCACGAACGTCTGCTCAAACAGTTCGAGACCTCGTCGCTGAAAGGTTTCGGCATCACCGACATGCCGGCGGCAGTGGTGGCGTCAGGCGCCATACTTCATTATCTCGACATCACCCGCCACACCAACACATCGCACATCAACCGTCTGAACCGGATTGAGCAGGACAAATATGTCCGCATGGACCGTTTCACCGTCCGTAACCTCGAGCTGCTCGAAAGCTTCAACCATGAGGGCAAAAGCCTGCTCAACGTCATTGACCGCACGGTCACCCCGGTTGGCGCCCGATTGTTGCGCCGGTGGGTCAGCTTTCCGCTCAAAGATGTGTCGGCCATCAACCAGCGTCTTGACGTGGTGGAATATTTTTTCCGCAATCCGGAGCAACGCGACGAAATCCGTGAATATCTGGAACAGATCGGTGACATTGAGCGCCTGACATCGAAGGTGTCGTTCATGCGCATTTCGCCCCGCGAGATGGTTCAGCTGCGCAACGCCCTGACGGCCATAGGGCCGATACGTGACATTTGCCTGCGCGCCGACCTGCCCGCGCTCCGGGCCATAGGTGAGCAGCTCAACCCGTGTCAGGAGGTACGCGACCGCATCAGCCACGAGATTGTCGACGATCCACCGGCGGCGGTTAACCGTGGCACGGTCATCCGCCAGGGGGTCAACAGCGAGCTCGACACCCTGCGCGACATCTCATTCAAGGGGAAGGATTATCTCCGGGCCATACAGCAGCGCGAGGTTGAAGCAACCGGCATCTCATCGCTAAAAATAGGCTACAACAACGTTTTCGGCTACTACATCGAGGTCACCAACACCCACAAGGAGAAAGTGCCGCAGTCATGGAT
>JAXJVW010000281.1:0-12241 GCA_036308365.1 Muribaculaceae bacterium | reverse complement strand
TGTTTAAAATTTATTTTATCTTGTCTTTGAGAGTCTTGTCAATATATTTATAATCTTGATTCAGTCATTTAGGAGCCCCTAAACTCCTTCATCAAGATTAAAAATCTAAATGACAATCATTCTCAAATCCTGCGATAAATAAATTTAAACAGTTTCTAAAACGAGTATTAAAAAATAAATAACAAAAGGTACAATGAAAAAGAGTATTTCAATTTTAGTGTTAGCGTTGACGATGATAGCTGCCGGATGCAGCAACACGTTGCTTGACCGTCTGCCCGAGAAGGTGGCTGAGTTTATCGAGGAGTATTTTCCCGGGGAAGGTGTCTCCGTGGCGGAGTTCAATGATGACGCCACATTCGTGGTCAGACTGCATAATTCAGCTTTGATCAGTTTCAATAAAGAATATAACTGGCAATCAGTCAACGGTTTCGGATCAACGCTGCCCCAGATGTTCCTGTTTGACCAGCTGCCTCCGGCTCTTTATCAATATCTCCAGGAGATTGAAGGGGTCAACGGTGTGTATGGCGTGGTCCGTGACACAAGGCAGTATCGTGTGGAACTGAAAAACCAGAGTCTGCTCTATAACATAGAGGATGGCAGCATCACCACACCACCGTCAACCTCGCAAATCAAGAACCTGATTAACGAGGTTCGTTAATCGCATGAACGGCAGCACGGTCAGCGAACAGGCGACCGGGCAAATTTAATCAACAGACTTTAAATCAGGCTGTTTCGTTGTTCGAACCAGTCTGATTTTTGATTTATAGAGCGGGAACGCCAGTTCCATCAGTCCGTTGCCGGGGAAAGATGCGTATTGCTCCTTGGTGGCAGTGACGAACATGGCGTCGACCCACACGAGATTGAAGTGGGCCTGGAACGGGGTTGCCGAGAGTAGGCCCTTGGCCATTCCCGGTTTCCAGAGATGGTTGTTTGTCGATGCTCCGTCGAGATAGTAAATCATGTAGTCGCCGGGGGATTGGGCGGGTATGACGGCGAGTCTGTAGGAACCGCCGAGCAAGGCCGAGTGTGGATCGATATCACGGTCGAGATATTCGTAAACACCTGTTATGCTGTCGGTTGACGAATTAATTTCGTTCATTATGATATCCGTGTCAACCGGTGGGGCCAAGGCCACGGTAGTGTTGCAGCGTGTCAGCCATTCAGAGAAGCACATTTCCTGATCTGATGAAACGGAGATTTGCCTGATGGGGTGGTGCAACGGAATTGGATTGATGAAATTACGGTTGTTGCATTTCAGGGTCAGCCCGTTTGACAAGTCCCAACCGAGGGTAATGAGGTAGTCGTTTTTAGAAATCGGGAACTTGTCGGTCTCCCTGAGCTGATTGGTGTAATGGTTGGAATAAGCTCTGACCGAGGCCCGAATTGTGCTGACAGGGTCGAATGACCCCGTAGCGTCACTGCCCCACCCTATGTCGACGGTCAGCGTGTCGGCATTGTCGGTGATGAGCATGACTGACCATGGTTTGAACGAGCGTGCGCAGACAAACCGCGACGAGCCGCTCCATGAGGGTGCGTCGAGACAGAGAGTGGCGGTTGAATCACGATTGATGTTGACCCAAAGCGACCGTACCGATGACAATTCGGCCCGCGAGATCATGGGGATGAGCGCCATAAGCGTCATCACGGCCGGCATCAGTTTCATAGTTCAGCGGTTTTGATGACCTCCTCAACGAAATCCGCCTCAGGCATATCGTAAGGGAGCCATTTGATTGAGAAACCCCGGCGTTCCATTCCCCGGAACCATGTCATCTGCCGTTTGGCGAACTGATGGATAGCGGTTTCCAGCTGAGTGTACATCTCCTGATATGACAGTTCGCCTATCACGTGCTGAGTCACGAACTTATATTCGAGGCCATAGTAAATCAGGTCGTCGGGAGCCACGCCGGAGTCGAGGAGATGACGTACCTCGTCGATCATGCCGTTTCGCAGACGAGCGTCAAGGCGTGATGAGATTTTGTTTCTGCGCATTTCGCGCGGTATGTCCACCCCGATCACAGTGACATCGGTTCTGGGTCGGGGTTTGGCGTTGACAGCCTCGTCGGGGTGCTCGAGATAGTATTTCTGAATCTCGATTGCCCGGACCGCCCTTTTCACAGTGTCGACATCGGTGACATTGTGGAGGGTTTTCATTTCGGCGAGCATATCGGTCAGTTGGTCAAGTGACAGTGTCTCAAGGCTTTTCCTGAGTTCAGTGTTCACGGGGACCTCCGGGAGTGACAGATGGTTGAGAAAAGCCTCGACATACATGCCCGTGCCACCGCAGAGAATCGGGAACCGTGAGCGTGACACTATCTCCTGCTCGGCCCTCCGCGCATCCTTTAGAAACCGGTGGAGATTATACTTGTCGCCCGCCGGAGCCACGTCGATCAGATGGTAGGGAACGTTGCCATACTCCTCGAGATCCTTTCCCGTTCCGAGATCCATGCCACGGTAGACCTGCCGTGAGTCACCGCTAATGATTTCCCCGTTGATGGCCGAAGCTATGGCCACGGCACGGCGGGTTTTGCCGGAAGCGGTAGGACCGACCACAGCTATCAGGTTGCAATTGTTTTTTGTCATATTCCCATTCCGGTTATATACTTACGCCAAAGACGTCTGAGGCGGAAGAACGGTTTATCCTGGTTGTTATCGGCCACGAACAGCCAGGTAGGGTCGGAGAAATCGACCTTCCACTGCGGTAGGTCGCTGAGCCGGAACGTTGGCTGATAGTGTTTGATGGCATATCGTCGTTCACCCTCTTTGGTGTAGGTTTTCCAGGCCATCGCGATGGTGTGGATGCGATACATCTCCGATTCAAAAAGCGAGGCGAGGAGTCCGGCTTTATGCATCATCTGGATTTCAGCCAGAGTGAACCATTCGCCCGACACCAGCGCGCCTTTGAGCGCGTCGGGGGAGTCGAAAAACACGGCGAAATGCGAGATGTTTGAAACCATTCGCCGGTCGGAATTGACATAGAGTTTCTTTATTTCCGGACACTTCACGCCGGTGATGGTGTGGAATCTTTCCGAAGCTTCGAAAGTGGTGATGTTAGTTTTGAACTTCACAGTCAGTTTGACCGGTGTGTCGATTTTCAGCTGATTGTCAGGATTGATGTCGAGGTCCTCAGGTTTGGGTATGTTGAGCCACACCTTGTTGTCACAGATGACGATGAACCGGATTTTCGACTTGCCGAGAATGTCGGCTTTGTCGAAATTCTCGTCGTTGCAGTAGTAGCTCCAAAGCATGACGTAGCGCACGCCCATGTAGATTACTGAGATCAGGAGCACGATCATCGGGAGCCAAACGAACATGAACATGTCGGGGGTGTTTATGTTCGTGTTGATGTAGAACGAGAAATAGTAGATCCAGTCAATGACCGTCAGCGCGCCCCATTGCACCACGAGCCATTTTGTTTGATAGTCAGCTTCCTCGCTGTAGATTTTGCCGAGGAAACCACGTTCTTCCGACATACCCGAGCGAGCCTCGCAATCACGGCAGAATGATGACTTGCTACCACGGATCATATACCAAAGGGAGTAAAGGAACCCAACAGGCGCCACGATGAGCACCACGATTATCGGCAGGTCGGGATTCATCGGCTGACCGTTCCATTCGGTTGAGAAGTGGCTCGACAGAAATAGGTTGTAGAGCACCATGACGAACGCAGTCCAGAACACCGTCCAGGCGAAGATGTAAGGGATACGGTAGCAGAACGGAGCCCGGAGATGGCGGTTACGACGGATAATGAAGTGTATTACCCCCAGTTCGGCCAATGCGATCAAAGGCATGTAGATGTTGGGGAGGAAGGGGCTGAGCAGAATAAGCAAGAGCACGGAACCGTTTGACAGGGTCCACACACGCCATAATGCCCTTATGCCCTGGGTTATTCCTTTTTTTCTTTTATTCGCTTCTATCATTTTTCATAATTATCGGAGAGGTAAAGAGAGTTCGGTAGGTGTGTTCATGTTTCTGTGGTTCCGGGGAGTGTGTCGATCGGAGTGACGGTTTGTCCGGACTCACATTAAACATAAAATCAGAGGTTACGGTTGAAATAATCCATCATTTTTCCATAGACCACGGCTCTGGCGCCGCATCCGTTGATGGAGTGGTTCATGCCGGGGAAGATGAACATGTCGCAGAAATTTCCTTCGAGTTGGAGTTTAGACACATAGTTGATTGTGTTGGCCGGATGAACATTGTCGTCCATGGTGCCATACATTATTAATGTGGGGCACGCGAGCGTAGCGGTGTGATTGATGGGAGCCGACTCCTTGTAGCCGTCGGCGTTCATTTCGGGGGTGAGCATGTAGCGTTCGGCGTAGACGGTGTCGTAGAAGCGCCAGTCAGTGACGGGAGCAATTGACACAGCCGCGGCGAACGGGTTGTTGTCGGGGAACGAAGCCGCCATGAGAGTTTCGTAGCCGCCGTAGCTCCATCCGGTCATACCGATGCGGTTTGCGTCGACATAGGGGAGTTTGGCGAGCTGACGCGCCACGTTGACGTGGTCGATGGTTTCGTAGTGGCCGAGATTCTTGTAGACGACAGTTTCGAAGGCTCGGTCGCGTCCGCCGGTGCCACGCGGGTCGGCACACACGACGATGTAGCCTTTCATGGCGGCGAAATTCTGCCAGTCGACGCTCCATGCGTTGAGCACCTGTTGTGATCCGGGACCGCTGTATTGAGTCATGATCACCGGATATTTCTTTGACGGATTGAAATCGGCCGGTTTGATGATATAGGCGTTGAGGGTGTTTCCATCGGACTGGAATGTGATGAATTCCCTTTTAGGCACATCACGATATTTGGCCATCACGGCCGAGTTCTCAGCCAAGGTCCGCAGCTGTTTTCTCTTTTTGTAGTTTGCGAAAAGATTGACCTGCGGTGCTTGCTGAACCGATGATGAGGTGATGGTGAAGAATTTCATTCCGGGAGCGAAATCGGCTGAATAAGTACCGTCGGTGGGTGTAATGTCGATGATTTTACCCGTCTTTGCTTCCTTCATGCTCACCACACGGTTGAGCGGACCGGCCGAGGTTGACTGATAGTAGATGTTGCCCTGGGCGTCCTTGCCATAGTAGTCGGTTACGTTGTAGTCGCCCGATGTGAGCTGAGCAATCAATGCTCCGCCGTAGGAATAGGAGTAGAGATGGGCGTAGCCCGACCGTGATGAGTAGACGATGAAGTTGTCTTTTTCGATTGTCATCTCCTCGTAGTCCGGACAGGGTAGCCATGCGTTGTCCTGCTCAACGAGAAGCGATTTCACCACTGTTGATTTAGGATTGACCGAGAATACCTCCATGCGTGTTTGCTCGCGGTTGAGCGTGGTCACGATAAGTTGGTCGCTTTCAGGGCGATAGGCTATTCTGGGGATGTATTCGATGTTTTTGTCCTCGAATGTGATCTGTTTGAGTTTACGGTTGTCGATGTCGTAGCTGTGGACTGACACCGAAGAGTTGACCTCACCGGCCACGGGATACTTATATTCCATTACGCCGGGATAGAGTTCGTGGTCGGGATTCTGTCGGCAGTAGTTGAAATATTGCTCCATAGCGTAGAGTGGCACCTTTGATTCATTATATTTAATGAAGCAGAGGGTTGAGCAGTCAGGCGACCAAGCCATGGAGCAGTTGGTGGTGAACTCCTCCTCGTAGGTCCAGTCGGGGACACCGTTGATCACCTCGTTTTTCTTACCGTCGGTGGTTACCGCCACTTCGGTGTTGAAAATCAGCTTTTTAAGATAGATGTTGTTGTCGGCGACAAACGCCACCATTTTGCCGTCGGGAGAGATTACCGGAGCTTGCTGACGGGGGTGAGCTTCGGAGAGGGGTGTCAGAATGTTTCGTTTGATTTCGAAAATGTAGTATTCGGCGGTGAACGACCGGCGATAGATCATCTCACGGTTACGATAGACCATCAGGCGTGATCCGTCCTCGCTGATCGAGAATCCTGAAATGGAGGGGATTTTAGTTTCACGTGTGCGGTCCACGTCGAGCGTGACGGCGATGCTGTTTCCGGTAGCGATGTCATATTGCACGATCTGCTTGCCGTCATCCGAGAGGGCGTAGTAGGATGTACCGTCGGGGGCATATTGCATCGGCGGGGCATGTTTGACAGCGTTTTGCGGGTAGACATATGGAGCTATCTCCTTGACAATGTTTTGTTTTGCGGCAAATGCCGGGGTTACGGTCAGAGAGAGTAAAGCGACTGATAAAACTGATTTGAATTTCATAAGCAGTTTTTATGATGTTCTTGGGTTATACGATTGATGGATAATGGTCACGGGGGCCATTTGCGGGCGTGGATGATCACCAGAGTGACATCTGTGCGTCGTTTTCAGGTGGGTTTTTATGGCTTGGCTCCTTGTAGCCGAACTCACTTTCAGGAGTGACACCGGGCAGTGGTGGCGTTCCCGCCGGAGGAGCTGCCACGAGCCAGTCGGTGCTTTCCAAAGAGTCGTCGATGGCCGAGATTTTCACCTGCGAGGCGGCTTTGCGACCTCTTCGTCGAGGTTTCTCCATCACCGGCGGCAAATCGAGGTGATCGGGGGTGTCGACCGACGGTTGTTTCGGCTGACGCGACAGTTGGTCCTTCAGTGAGTCGATTGTTTTCTGCAGTTCCGTTTCCGACTGGGCCTGCGACATGAGGTTAGACTCGATTGTTTTCTTCAGGGAGGCAATTTCGTTGTCGCGGGTGGCGATGCGGTTTTGCAGAGATTCGATTTCAGCCTGCAGGTCTTTTATCCGCTCATTTTTCTTGTTGATGACGGCATCGAGTTTTTCGATCTGTTGCTGAATCTGGTCGATCAACGCAAGATTTTCATTCGCATCGTTAAGTTCAGACTGTGTTGACTGCAGTTCCTGCGACAGGAGTGTCATTTTTTTCGTCATTTCATTCAATTCCTTTTCATAGCCCACGATGGTTGCTGAGTCCTGGGAATGTTCCATGTGGGCTTTTTCGAGTTGAGCGTTTAGCTCGGCCACATGCTGCTGTTCGGCTGAAAGTTGCTGACGCAGTTCGGAAGCGGTGCGGTTCAGGTCGTTGATCATGGAGTCTGACATGTTCTGCTTCATTTGAATCTGCTCCATTTCCTGTGGTGAGACACTCACATGGTTTTCGGCATCGGCGAGCTTCTGTTCAGCTTCGGCGAGTTTGCTTCTGAGCGATTCCAGTTCAGACTGCATAGCGACAAGTTGATCACTGTCGGCATCAGGTGCTTCGCCTCCCCCGTTACGCGCTTCGAGCAGCTGTTTTCTGAGCGAGGTTACCTCATCGCGGAGATGGTCCATGTCGTTTTCCTGAACCGAGTATACCCTGATTTTATTGACGAGCGACTTGTTTTCGAGTTCAAACTGCTCAAGTTCGGCCTGCAGTTCGTTGATTTTGTTTTCGAGGTCGTGGACCCTTTCGGCGAGCGCCCTTTTCTGACGTTCGGCGCTGAGTTGCTGTTTTTTCCATTCGCCTGATGACTCCTCGGTTTTCTTCGCTTTTTCACCCGCTTCGTGGAGTTGTTTCCGCAGCTGGTCCATCTCGAAACGTTTGCGACGTTCCATCTGCTCGGCCAATCGGTTCTGCACTTCGCTGAGATGTGTTTTGATGGATTGGTCGAGAGTTTCGTAGAGATATTTCCGCTGCGCCTCGGTGTCGATCGACTCCTTGATGAACGTTGGGAGCGATTCGTTGAAAATCTTGAGGACATGCTCGAAGATTTCGTCGGGGGCTATTGATGGCAGTTCCTCTTCGGTTGCGGCTGAGGCGTCGAGGTGATCGGAGTCGGAGTCATCGTCGGCCTGTGCATCGTCGCGCGCCATCTGTCGGGTGGCGTTAATTGGGGTGACGGTAGCGTCGATACCGATTTCTTCTTCGATGTCGTCGTCGCCGAAGCCGAGGACACGTTTTATGGAATTGAAAAGTGACATATCAGGGTTTAAGGGTTAAAAAAGTTTTATGGTTCAGGTTTGAGGACGATTCCTATGCCCTTGCGTCCATTAATGCTTATGGACAGCGGGTTATCGAATTTGACGGCGCGGATGTATTTGCCGTTGTAGAATTCCGGGAGTGAGTCGAGATAGTCAATGTCGCAATGGCCGTCGCCCGAGACGGGACTGATTGTGAAGTATCCCACGCCGAACGAAGTAAGGTTTTGGAAGAAGTGGGTTCCCTGGCTGGGCTCGATACGGAAGTTGTTGAGTGCGGATTCGCAGATCAATCGCGCGTTGCAGATGTCGGGCCATTTCACGGGCACACCCAAAGCGTTGTCGGAAGATCCCCATCGTCCGGGTCCGATCAGGATGTAGAAGCGTGATGACTCCTGGAACTGTTTGTTGAGTTTGCTGAGCTCGGCGGCTATGGCGGGGGTGTTCAGGGAGTCGAAAGCGTCGGGTTTGACATAGACAATGGTGTCGACCCCATCGATGTTGCCATGGCCGAGGGCTATGTTGCTTTTCAGGATCGCGTCGGAGTCAGGGACGTCGAGTATGTCGTCGTCGACGACGGCCTTGCGGTCGATGATCGGACGAATCTGCAGCCAGTAGAGCCGCCCCTTCATAGGGCTGTTGTAGTCGATGAGTCCGGCGAATTCGATTTCCACGGGCCGTTGCATTTCCGACTGACCGTTGACGAGCATGAATTCGAGAGCTTCGGCCAGCGGGAACATGTTGTGTTGCAACACGTTGGCGAAAGTGACGAGTTTACGTCCGAGCCCCTGGTCGGTGTCGCGGATCCATTGGTCGCGGGGGTCGAAGGTCGACACCATATAGCGCAGGTGGCCGTTTTTGGCATAGTCCTGGACGGGGCATTTGACGATGTTGAAAGCGTCGTCGACCTTGAAGTCGGGGTTGACATGGGTCATGTCGAGGGCGTAGAACTCACGCTGTGTGTCGCGCAACGCGAGGTCGAGAGTCGAAGTCTGCAGCACCTTTCCCGGGTGTTTTGGAGAGAACCGTAGGCTCAGGCCACCATCGACGATATATTTTCCGAGACCTACCGCCACCTCAACCACACCCTCCTCGGGGAGTTCGTCGTTGATGGGATAGTAATTGAGTGATCGACCTACTCCGGCGAACGACGGGAAGTAGCGTCCGTCGATTTCACGCCCTACGACTTCCTGGATTATGACTGCCATTTTTTCCTGGTCGATGATGTTGCTTGTGGCTGTCATGTAGGCCTTTGAGTCAGAGTAGAACACCGAAGCGTAAACCCCTTTGATTGCGTCGACGAGGAGTTCGAGCATCTGTTCCTTGTCGGGCACGTTAGGGATCATGTAGGTTGAGTAAATGCCGGCGAAAGGCTGATAGTGTGAGTCTTCGAGCAGACTGGAGCTACGGACTGCCAGGGGTGTCTCCACCACTTCGAACAGGGCGTAGAAATCCTCGCGCAGGCGTTCGGGGAGCTTTGCGTTGAGGAAAGCCTGAAGGATTTCCTCGTCGGGGGCGTCGCTGAGGGCCAGCGGATAGAGGTCGTTGGAGGTCATGAACTCGTCGAAGATGTCGGTGCAGAGGACCACCGTGCGGGGTATGGTTATAGAAATTCCCTGGAAATTGTCGCAGATTGGATTTTTCTTTATTATGGAATCGATGAACGCCAGGCCACGGCCCTTACCACCGAGTGAACCTTGTCCGATACGGGCGAAGTTTGAGTAGTGGTCGAAGCGGTCTTTCTGGAAAATGGCCACTACGCCGCGGTTTTTCATTTTCCTGTACTTGACAATGAGGTCGAAGAACAGCTGGCGCACCGCCGGAGCTTCGTCGATCGAGAGGAACTTATGTTCCTTGACCACCTCGGCTATGGGGAACATGGCTCTGGAGTAGAGCCATCGTGAAATGTCGTTGCGTCGGGCATGGTAGAAGAGCGATTTGTCAGGGATGCTGAAAATTTCGCGCTGCATGTCCTTGAGGTTCCTTATGCGTGTTATCTCCTCGCCTGAGTCAGGGTCACGGATAATGAAGTCGCCGAACCCGAAGTGTTTCATGAAAGCCTTCTCGAGGTCGAGCGACAGTTTCTTTGAGCTTTTGTCGATGAATATGCCATTGAACGAGCCTACGAATTTTTCGTTAGCGAGCTCTGTTGACTCCACGATTATGGGGAGATAGGGGTCCTGGCTGCGGAGGTATTCCGAGAGGCGTATTCCGGCATGGGGGTCTTTGACCCCGTCTCTCATGAAAGAGACGTCGGTTATGACACCGAGCATGTTTTTTCCGTATTCGGCATAGATTTTCACGGCCTCCTCATAGGTTCGGGCGAGCATCACTTTGGGACGACCGCGCATGCGGAGCATCTGCTCATGTTCGTTGAGCGCCTCGGTTGAGAACACCATTGACTGTTTGAGCAGGAACTTGTAGATGTGGGGGAGAACGGAAGAGTAGAATCTGACGGAGTCCTCGACGAGGAGTATAGTCTGCACTCCGACGTTGTTGATGTCGTTGGCGGCGTTCATGGAGTCCTCGAGCAGTTTGATGATGGCGAGGAGCAGGTCGACGTTGCCGAGCCATGAGAATACGTAGTCGACCCCTGAGAGGTCCTCGGTTGAGATTCGGCGTGTCACCTCCTTGGAGAAGGGTGTGAGCACGATGATCGGAGTAGCGGGGTAGCTCCGTTTGATGTCCTTGGCGACGCCGAAAGTCTGCGACAGGTCGCTGCCGGGCATGGCGATAATGAGGTCGTAGTGTTTCTGGGCGAGGGCAGCGAATGCTTCGTTGATGTGCGCCACCCTGGTGACCCTTGGAGGTGAGCTGAGGTTAAGCGATACGTATTCGAAATAGAGTTGCTCGTCGACACGTCCGTCCTCCTCCATGATGAAAGCGTCGTAGGGCGACGCCACGAGCAGGACGTTGAAGATTCGTCGTTGCATCAAATCCTGAAACGCCGTATCTTTCAAATACATCTGACTTAAGAATTCCTCGTTCATTTTCGATAGCTTGTGTGGGGACTCATCAGTTGACAGGCGGTGTTGAATCTGATTTTCGTGTTTATCGAAAGGGTCAGTGAGTGTCGCGGGTGTGCCGCGGCATCGGCGTGGGGTTCCAGATTCATGCCATCACCGTAAATAATCCTCAAAGTTACGAAATAATAGTTAGAATTGTGTCAAAGGAGGTGAGTATTTTTTGGCTGTCAGGTTATTTTTTTGATATTCAGGGTGTCAGGGGGTATACGTAAAGCCATGACCGTGCTATCAGGGCCATGGCTTTACGGTGTTTTTTGCGTTATGTGAAGGTGGATCCTTGGATGGGTAAGGCCACACGGTGGGCAGATGAAACCGGTCAGACGGTCATGGTGTTGACCACCTCGCGCAGGCGTGTGAGGTTCTCGAGCAACTCAGGGAGAAGCTTGAGTTGCAGCATGTTGGCGCCGTCGCTTTTTGCCACGGCCGGGTTGGGATGGGTTTCGATGAACAGACCGTCGACACCAACAGCCACGCCGGCTTTAGCCACGGTGGCGATCAGGTCGGGTCGACCGCCGGTCACTCCCGCGGCCTGGTTAGGTTGTTGCAGCGAGTGGGTTATGTCGAGAATGACGGGGCAGTTGTTTTTCTGCATCTCGGGAATGCCACGGTAGTCGATGAGCAGGTCCTGATAGCCGAAGGTTGTTCCGCGCTCAGTGATCGCGACATTGTTGTTTCCGGCGTCGCGCACTTTCTGGACTGCGAATTTCATCGCTTCGGGCGAGAGGAACTGACCTTTTTTTATGTTCACCATTTTTCCGGTAGCCGCTGCAGCGAGGAGCAGGTCGGTTTGTCGGCAAAGGAAAGCGGGAATCTGGAGTATGTCGACATAGGCGGCCGCCATTTTCGCTTCCTCGACCGAGTGGATGTCGGTGACTACGGGTATGTTGAACGTGTCGCGCACCTTTTTGAGAATTTCGAGGGCCTTGATGTCGCCAATTCCGGTGAAAGAATCGATGCGTGAACGGTTGGCTTTTCTGTAGCTACCCTTGAATACATAGGGGATGTTCAGGTTGCGTGTCACCTGAGCGATCTGTCCGGCGATGTCAATCGCCATCTGCTCCCCTTCAATGACACAGGGTCCGGCGAGGAGGAAGAAATTCTGAGATGATTTGAGATAGTTTAAGATGTCAGTCATTGCGTAAGTATCTCTCAAAAATTAATTAATACTGTAAGTAACTCTCCGAGCTACGATTATTTTTGGTCTTTTTGGCCGCTTTTTGATCTGTTCATCAGTCGCTTAGCCCGCTAAGCTCCTTCTTCGCAAATCAAAAATCAATCCCAAAAATCCGCAAAAATAATGCG
>JAXJVW010000280.1:0-6524 GCA_036308365.1 Muribaculaceae bacterium | reverse complement strand
GGGTTGGTCTGGTCCATGAACTGTGACAGCGCGTTTGTTCCGAAGAAGGTGTTGATTACGGATGATATGGTTTTCGCATTGATCAGATCGATGGGGGTGAACACCTCGTTGTCGCGGACGTTCATGCGCTCGCGGATGGTGCGCGACATACGTGCCAGACCAACGGCGAACTGCTGGTAGAGCTGCTCACCGACGGTGCGTACGCGACGGTTGCTGAGGTGGTCGATATCGTCGACATCGGTCTTCGAGTTGATGAGCTCGATGAGATATTTGATGATGGCGATGATGTCTTCCTTGGTGAGGACTTTGACGTCCATCGATGTGCCGAGATCGAGTTTTTTGTTGATGCGGTAACGGCCCACCTCACCGAGGTCATAACGTTTCTCGGAGAAGAAGAGGTTGGTGATCACCTCACGCGCGCTGGCGTCATCCGGCGGCTCGGCGTTGCGGAGCTGACGGTAGATGAACTGGATCGCCTCTTTCTCTGAGTTTGTGGTGTCTTTCTGGAGAGTGTTGAATATGATGGAGTAGTCGTTGGTGTTGGCATCTTCCTTGTGGAGAAGGATGGTTTTCACACCTGACTCGATAATACGTTCAATTTCTTCATCACCAATGACGGTTTCGCGGTCAACGATCACTTCGTTGCGTTCGATTGAAACGACCTCACCGGTGTCCTGATCGCCGAAGTCTTCCATCCAGGTACGAACAACGCGTGCAGCGAGTTTGCGGCCTTTGGCAGCTTCGAGATTCTTTTTGGTGACTTTAATTTCTTCAGCGAGTCCGAAAATTTCAATGATGTCTTTGTCAGACTCCAAACCGATGGCACGCAACAGGGTGGTCACAGGAAGTTTCTTCTTGCGGTCGATGTAAGCGTACATCACATTGTTGATGTCTGTAGCGAACTCTATCCATGAGCCCCTGAACGGGATGATACGGGCAGAGTAAAGTTTTGTGCCGTTTGCGTGGGTACTCTGACCGAAGAACACACCGGGTGAACGGTGAAGCTGTGAAACAACGACACGCTCGGCTCCGTTGATGACAAAGGTACCCTTGTCGGTCATGTAGGGGATGGGTCCAAGATAAACGTCCTGGATAACGGTGTCGAAATCCTCGTGGTCAGGGTCAGTACAGTATAGTTTTAATTTGGCTTTTAAGGGAACACTGTAAGTCAGACCGCGCTCAAGACATTCCTCGATCGTGTAGCGGGGAGGATCGATGTAGTAGTCGAGGAATTCAAGAACGAAATTGTTACGAGTGTCAGCGATGGGGAAGTTTTCGGCGAAAACCTTAAAGAGTCCTTCGTTGTTACGCTTTTCAGGGGGTGTGTCCAACTGAAGGAAGTCGCGGAAAGACTTCAACTGCACCTCAAGAAAATCAGGGTAAGGAAGCGGATTCTTTACCGATGCAAAGTTTATACGGGGTTTGTTTGAAGTTACTGACATCTAAAATATTGATTTGGGAACTCAAAAGAGTGAGTGTCCGGATGGGTTATGTCGAATTTCGACGGCGTCCCGGCTGCAGGATGCCTGATGGGGTCTCCTCCTGCGTCACAGGCGATAAAATGGGTTCAGACGTTGGCGGAGAAAACACTCACTTAATTTATAACACAAAAAGGTTAAGAATCTTCAAACGAGAGGATTCTTAACCTAATCGCCTGATTATCAGGCAATATTATTTAAGTTCAACTTCAGCGCCAGCTTCTTCGAGTTGTTTTTTGAGGCCTTCAGCGTCAGCTTTAGCAAGACCTTCTTTAACTGTGCTGGGTGCACCGTCAACGAGTTCTTTAGCTTCTTTAAGACCAAGACCGGTGAGTTCTTTCACCAATTTAACAACAGCGAGTTTAGAAGCGCCGGGAGCTTTGAGGATTACGTCGAAAGAAGATTTTTCTTCAACAGCGGCACCTGCGGCAGCAGGACCTGCAGCAACAGCAACTGCAGCAGCAGCGGGTTCGATACCGTATTCTTCTTTGAGGATTTGAGCGAGTTCGTTAACTTCTTTAACGGTGAGGTTTACGAGTTGTTCTGCAAAAGCTTTTAAATCTGCCATTTTAGTATATTTTTATTTGTTTTGTTTTCTGTTAATTTATTCTTTGTTGGAGAGAGTTTCGAGGATACCGTGAAGTTTGGTGCCACCTGAGGTAAGAGCTGAAACAACATTCTTCGCGGGTGACTGCAGCAATGCCACAACGTCGGCGATAAGTTCGTTTTTGCTCTTGATGTTGGAGAGGGTTTCCAGCTGGTCTTCGCCAATATAGAATGTTTCTTCAACATAAGCGGCCTTCAGACGGGGAAGGGGCTGATCGTCTTTCTTTACTTTTTTGAGCAATTTCGCGGGTGCGTTGCCGGTGTTGCTGAAAAGCACTGAGGTTGATCCTTTCAGTGAGGGATAGATTTCAGTGAAATCAGCTTCGAGGGTTTCGAGAGCTTTGTGCAGAAGGGTGTTCTTCACAACCATCAGTTTGATGTCGCTCTTGAAGCATTCGCGGCGCAGGTTGCTGGTGGCCTCAGCATCGAGTCCGGCGGTTTCCACCAGGTAGAAGCATGAGTATTCCTTCAGTGTTTCTGCGATATTGCTAATAATAAGGGCTTTATCTTCTTTTTTCATTGCATAGTCATTTTAAAGGGTTATTCTTCGACTGACTTAACATCAATCTTGATACCGGGACTCATGGTGCTTGAGAGATAAATGCTCTTGATGTAAGTACCTTTTGCTGTAGCAGGTTTCAGTTTGACGAGCGTAGCGATGAATTCGCGTGCGTTCTCGCGCATCTGCTGGGGAGTGAATGACACCTTACCGATTGAAGAGTGAACGATACCGTTTTTGTCGACTTTGAAGTCGATTTTACCTTTCTTCACCTCTTCAACAGCTTTGGCAACGTCAACAGTCACTGTGCCGCTTTTGGGGTTAGGCATCAAACCGCGGGGACCAAGAACGCGACCGAGAGCACCGATCTTACCCATGATGGCGGGCTGAGTGATGATCACGTCAACATCTGTCCATCCCTGTTTGATTTTGTCGATGTACTCATCCAGACCAACGTAGTCAGCGCCGGCAGCTTTTGCCGCTGCTTCTGCGTCAGATGAACAAAGCACAAGTACTTTTACCTGTTTTCCGGTTCCGTGGGGAAGTGTGACAACGCCACGTACCATTTGATTAGCCTTACGAGGGTCTACGCCGAGACGAACGTCAATGTCGAGAGAAGCGTCGAATTTAGTGAATGTGATTTCTTTCACTTTTTCAGTAGCCTCTGCCAGAGAGTAAGTCTTACCTGCTTCAATCTTCTGTAGTGCTAACTTTTGATTTTTTGTAAGTTTTCCCATTTCAATTGAAGTTTATTAGTTTAACTCAGGAAATGCACCGTTAACGGTGATACCCATACTTCTGGCTGTTCCGGCAACCATACGCATTGCGGATTCTACAGTAAAACAGTTCAAATCGGGCATTTTGTCTTCAGCAATAGCCTTTACCTGATCCCAAGTGATCTGTGCCACTTTGTTACGGTTGGGTTGTGCTGAACCGCTTTTGATTTTTGCGGCCTCGAGCAACTGAATAGCAACCGGAGGGGTCTTAACGACGAAGTCGAAGCTCTTGTCGCTGTAGTAAGTGATTACAACAGGGAGAACTTTACCGGCTTTGTCCTGGGTGCGGGCATTGAATTGCTTGCAAAATTCCATGATGTTGATACCCTTTGAACCCAGAGCGGGACCTACGGGAGGTGAAGGGTTTGCCGCACCACCTTTAATCTGCAATTTGATCTGTCCAGCAATTTCTTTAGCCATTTTTTCTTAAACTTTATTTTTGTTATATATTAAGTTAGAGTGTGTCGTAATCGGTGTTGACAGATGCGTAACATTCATCCTCTCTACCTGCGACACATTATTCTCGTTCTACTTGCGAATTATCCAACTCCAATGAAGTTTTTCTTCCGAAAATCTTCACCATCACTTTCAACTTCTTCTTCTCAGGATAAACCTCATCGATCTCGCCGTTGAAACCCTTGAAGGGTCCGTCGTTGACCTTGACAGTTTCGCCAACAACATAGTCATTGACTTCGCCGTCGTTCTGATCGGCCAGTTCGTCTGCGGTGCCAAGCATGCGCATAACCTCGCTTTCGCGAAGACGCTCAGGTTTGGCGTCCTTGCCACGGCCTTTCAAAAAGTCGATCACATTGGTGGTGTTCCGCAGTTCATGCTGAACCTCGCCGGTGAGCAGCGCTTCAATGAAAACGTAGCCTGAATAAAGATTCTTCTCCTTGATCACCTTCTTGCCGTTCTTCACGGTCATGATCTTTTCTGTCGGAATAAGAACCTGATAAAGATAGTTTCCCAGGTCAGTGTTGCGCATAGCTGCCTCAAGTACTTCCTTGACCTTTCCTTCCTTACCTGATATGGCACGAAGAACGTACCAACCTTTGCTAAGTTTGGTACCTTGTGTTTCGGCCTTTACATTAGTAACTTCAACAGAAGCTGTTGAAGTTACCTTATCCGTAGTATTTTCGGTTGTTTCAGTCATTGTAGATAATTGAGAATTATGCCAAACTGTAAACTGAGTGCATAAACCAGTTAACAACTATATCCATGATGAGTATTATTATCGAAATAATAACGGAAGCTATCAACACGATACAGGCGCTTTTGATTAACTGAGTTTGTGTTGGCCAAGAGGTCTTATAACGAAGTTCGTCATACGACTCCTTGATATTCGTAAGTATACCTAATTTCATTGTCAATTCTTTTTAGCACGGGAAGAGAGGCTCGAACTCCCGACACCTGGTTTTGGAGACCAGTGCTCTACCGACTGAGCTATTCCCGTAAAATGTTCACCGCCTTGACCGCAGCCTTGGCGGTGAACTTATTTTTTTCAGTCTGTTGACTTATTAGTCGAGGATTTCAGTGATCTGACCTGAACCTACTGTACGACCACCTTCACGGATTGCGAAACGGAGACCCTGATCGCAAGCTACGGGGTTGATAAGTTCAACGATGATTTCCACGTGGTCACCAGGCATTACCATTTCTACACCTTCGGGAAGAGTGATCTCACCGGTTACGTCAAGTGTACGGATGTAGAACTGAGGACGGTAGTGGTTGTGGAACGGAGTGTGACGACCACCTTCTTCTTTCTTCAGGATATAAACTGAAGCTTTGAATTTGCTGTGGGGTTTAACAACTCCGGGGTGGCAGATTACCATACCGCGTTTGATATCTTTTTTGTCGATACCGCGGAGGAGAAGACCTACGTTGTCACCGGCTTCACCCTGATCGAGGAGTTTGCGGAACATTTCAACACCAGTTACAACTGATTTCATGTCAGCGCCAAGACCCATGATCTGTACTTCGTCACCAACTTTCACGATACCAGTTTCGATACGTCCTGTAGCAACGGTACCACGACCGGTGATTGAGAACACGTCTTCAACAGGCATAAGGAAGGGTTTGTCGATGTCGCGGGGAGGCAGGGGAATCCATTCGTCAACAGCAGCCATAAGTTCCATAACTTTAGCTTCCCATTCGGGTTCGCCGTTAAGAGCACCAAGAGCTGAACCGCGGATAACGGGAGTAGCATCGCCATCATATTCATATGCTGACAGAAGGTCACGCATGTCCATTTCAACGAGCTCGAGCATTTCTTCGTCGTCAACCTGGTCGCATTTGTTCAGGAACACAACGATACGGGGAACGTTCACCTGACGAGCGAGAAGGATGTGCTCACGAGTCTGGGGCATAGGACCGTCAGTTGCGGCTACCACGATGATTGCACCGTCCATCTGTGCGGCACCAGTTACCATGTTCTTAACGTAGTCAGCGTGTCCGGGGCAGTCTACGTGTGCGTAGTGACGGTTAGCTGTTTCATATTCTACGTGTGCGGTGTTGATTGTGATACCACGTTCTTTTTCTTCGGGAGCGTTGTCAATCTGGTCGAATGATTTCACTTCTGAAAGACCTGCTTTTGCAAGCACGGTGGTGATAGCAGCGGTCAAAGTGGTTTTACCGTGGTCAACGTGGCCGATAGTACCAATGTTAACGTGGGGTTTGGTTCTTTCGAATTTCTCTTTTGCCATAACTTAGCGTTTATTTTTATTTAAGATTAATATCGTTTTACAACAAGCCACGATGGCGCAGGGCACTATCGGGGCTATCAATGTACAAAATTACTTTTTAGAGCCGATGGCGGGATTTGAACCCGCGACCTCTTCCTTACCAAGGAAGTGCTCTACCCCTGAGCTACATTGGCAACGTCAAATCGATTTTTGAGCGGAAGACGGGGCTCAAACCCGCGACCCTCAGCTTGGAAGGCTGATGCTCTATCGACTGAGCTACTTCCGCAGGAAGTTTGTGGGCGAAGATGGATTCGAACCACCGAAGGCATAAGCCAGCAGATTTACAGTCTGCCCCATTTGGCCACTCTGGTATTCGCCCTTGTAACCACATAGGTTACTTCCTTTTGAGCCTCTTGTCGGATTCGAACCAACGACCCCGAGATTACAAATCACGTGCTCTGGCCAACTGAGCTAAAGAGGCAAT
>JAXJVW010000279.1:0-1871 GCA_036308365.1 Muribaculaceae bacterium | reverse complement strand
TAAAAAACGACACGTAACACTATTTGCAATCGCAAATTTATATATTATTTTTGATTCAGAGCAACTTTTAAACGATAATTTTCAAAAATTTTTTCTACTAATGTTATTAATGGTTAAAAATATGTTTAAGAACATGTTTTTATGTTTCTTTTATATACACTCAGGTTTATCTCTCTTTGTGATAAGTTGTTTTAAGCCAATTATTTGTAACGCCGGGGGCTCTGACGCAACATTAATGGCTTAATTACGTTATATATTATATGTGAAAACTGTGTCGAACGGGGGTTTCCCCTGTGTATTTTTTTAAAAATTTGCACTTTCAATATGTTAATTTTAACAAATAAGGCTATTTTGCATAAATCAATGGTTGCGGCGGCTATGGTGACGTGCGCAGTTTGGTTTCACTGTCTGGGATCCATAGGCCCTGACGCCGGACAGGCTTCCGATTCAACCTACTGGAGCACCGACACGGTGCTCGGGGCGGGGTTTGACACACACCGGTTTGACATGGGGACGGACTATTCCGGCAATGTGGTGTCGACGGTTATCCGCCACCGCAGCGAGTGTGGCGACTCGGTTGGGGTGCTCTATGTTCATGGTTTCAATGATTATTTTTTCCAAAAGGATGAGGCTGAGCGGTTCGCCGATTCATGCTATCATTTCTATGCGGTTGACCTCCGGAAATATGGCCGATCAATTCTGCCGGGCCAGAAGGTGGCTCAGGTGCGTGATCTGAAGGAGTATTTTCCTGACATTGACTCGGCGCTGATGGTTATGAAGCGCGATGGCATCAGGGAGGTAATGCTCATGGGACACTCCACGGGTGGCCTTGTGACGAGCTATTACATGAGTGAGCAGCCTGACAGTGTGGTGAAGTCGCTGGTGTTGAACAGTCCGTTTCTGGAGTGGAACATGGGATGGGCCATGCGCAAGGTGGCGGTTCCGTTCGTTGGCTGGCTGGGGAGATTTTTCCCGGGGATGAGTATAAGCACGGGGGGAGGCTCGGGCTATGGGGAGTCGCTGCTGAAGGATTATCATGGCGAATGGGAATTCAACACCGACTGGAAGAGCATCACTCCGCGCAAGGTGGAGTTTTCATGGCTCAACGCAATCAGCAGGGGGCAGAAGCGGGTGCGTGGCGACAGGGTGAAGGTCCCGGTGTTGCTTATGCATTCATCAGAGTCGGTCAGCTGTGGCGACTGGAATGAGAAGCTGCAGCATGGCGACGCGGTGCTCAACGTGGAGGATATGAAAAAATATGGTCCGCAGTTGGGTCCCGACGTCTGGCTCCATGAGGTGCCGGGTGGCATGCACGACCTGTTTCTTTCGGCCGAGGATGCCCGTGAGGACGCCTACGAGGCGACATTTAAATTTTTACGGGAGGTGATGCGGTAGAGGGCAACCCTGAATGTTCCGAGTCGCATATCGCAGTACCCTCACTCTCGAACGGACGCATCCCTGCGCGGCCGCATGCCCAATTGTGTTGAACGGCGACTTCCGGGTAGTCACAATCAGTAAGTTTACCCCCCTTCGGGAGCAGCATGAATGTGGCCGCTCGAAAATCGCCGTTAAATAAGAGGGTTTTTAATAATTCTTTGCTTCGAGTTCGAAGAAGCTTTGCGGATGGAGGCATACCGGACATGCACCGGGAGCTTTTTTGCCTACAACGATATGACCGCAGTTACGGCAAATCCACACCGCATCACCTTCACGCGAGAATACTATACCTTCCTCGATGTTTTGAAGCAGACGGCGATAGCGTTCTTCGTGGTGACGTTCAATGGCGGCCACTGCTCTGAAACGCGCGGCGATTTGAGTGAATCCTTCCTCTTCCGCTTCGGCTGCCATACGGTCGTACATGTCGGTCCACT
>JAXJVW010000278.1:0-6496 GCA_036308365.1 Muribaculaceae bacterium | reverse complement strand
CTCACTGGTGGCGCAGGCCCGGGAAGCGCTCGACAACGGTGACTCGTCACGCGCCCTGATGCTGCTCGACTCGTTGCAAGCGGCCTATCCCGCCGAAGTCGACATTCAGAGGCAGGGAATGAAACTCCGCCCCTTGGCTATGGAGAAAACGGTCATGGCGCAGATTCAGTCAACCGACTCATTGATAGCATTCTATGCCGACTCTCATCAGAAACTGGCCGCAGCGATGAAAACAATCGATAACGCCGACCTCGTGGAGCCCTACATGGTCCCCGCCGACGGCTACGACCCGGCGTTCATGAACTCATCGGGCGTACAGGCCCGCGTTGACCGTGCCGGACAGTTCTACCTGGTGTCGTCGCTCAACCCCGGCGGGGTGAAGCATTTCGCACTCTCGTTCAAGGCATCCGACGGAACGGTCACAACCGACACTGTACCCTACGACGGCGACCTGAACTATCGGCTCAACGGTTCGGAGGTAGTGACTTTCATGCCGGCCAAATGCCTGACAGTTGGTCAGTTCATGCTCGACCACCGCGGCTCACCCCTCACCGTGGTCTTCAACGGCGAGAACGGAAAGTCGCGACAAATAAAACTCTCGGCTCGTCAGGTCAACGCCATCGCCAACGCTTTCGACTACTCGCAGGCCGTGATCAACGGTCGCGACCTGACTGTCGAACGGCAGAAACTCGACCGTCAGCTCCAGATCGCGCGTGACCAGGCGGCACGTATGGCCGGAGAATGACCCACCCTGACGATGGCCCCTCAGGGCGGTAACTCGTCATCCATGTATTATCACGCCCTTTCTCTCCGCAAAATTTGCATATGAAAGTAGCAATATTCCGACAGAAAATCAAACCCCTCATGCTTCCACTCGCAATGATAATAGGGGCGGTATTCCATAACTACATAGGCTACGTGAAGTTCCTCGCACCATGGCTCATCTTCACCATGTTGCTCATAACATTCTGCAAGGTCAAGGTGAAGGAATTTCGTGTCACCTCGCTCTCTTACTCATTGCTCTTTGTCCAGATCGTGGGATCGTTGGCTGTTTATTTCGCCTTGCTCCCGTTCAATGAAGATGTGGCCATCGCCACATTCATCTGTGTATTCTGCCCAACGGCCACGGCGGCACCGGTGATTACCGGTATGCTCGGCGGAAGTGTGCCACGGCTCGCCACCTACTCAATTGTCAGCAACATCACCGTGGCACTGCTCGCCCCGCTGTTGTTCTCGCTGATGGGCTCCGACGCCTCGATGGGTTTCGCACAGGCGACGGCGGCGATTTCAATGAAGGTGGTGCCACTGATAATCCTACCCCTGGTCATAGCGCTGCTGCTACAGCTATTGACCCCGAAAATCCACAAAGTCATTGCCGAGAAACAGTCCATATCGTTCTATCTCTGGTCAATGTCACTGATCATTGTGGTGGGTAACGCCGTCAGCTACATGATTCAGCACCATGAACATGTGATGGAGATGGTGGTGATGGCCCTGCTCTCGCTGCTGGTGTGCTGTCTGCAGTTCATCGCAGGCCGCCTCATCGGCCGACGCTGTGGCGACAAAATAGCCGGTGCGCAGGGGCTCGGACAGAAAAACACGGTCCTGGCCATCTGGATGGCTCTCACTTTCTTCCATCCGGTAACCTCGGTCGGTGCCGCCGCCTATGTGGCATGGCAAAACATAATCAACTCAACTCAGCTTTACATTAAAACCAAACGTGATGCAGTCCGTCAAAATTGATTCAATGGCCTCAGGGCCTCTTCCTGATATTGTCGACGCTTTCCAAAGGGCATTGGCCGGCTATGTCGTCGAGTTCTCACAACCTGAAATCCAGCGGATGCTGACCCGACGTGGATTCAACCCCGACCTCAGCTTCGCCGCATTCCGAAACAGTTTCTTAAAGATCCGAAAAAATTAAACAAACACTGAAGTTAATTAACTTTTTATTACCTTTGTGTGTTATATGAGAAAACATAAACCATGGACAGCGTATATAATATTTTAATGAGTCTGCCTCTGCTCAACGGTGTGAGCCGGGCACGTATAATGGAAGTCGCGGGCAAAACGAAATTCCACTTTCTCAAATATCTCAAAGGGGAAACCGTGGTCCGCGCAGGCGACGAATGCGACCACCTGAAGTTCATCCTCTCAGGATCTGTCAGAGCATCCATCTCCAACCCCGACAACCGTTTCAAAGTGTCGCAGACTTTGCGCACTCCTCTGGCCATCACGCCGGAATTCCTCTACGGCGCTATGACAAAATTCCCGTGCGACGTCCTTGCACTGGAACCCACCGGAATAATGCAGATCGCCAAAGCCGACTATCTCAGACTCCTCAGCCAGGATTCGGTGTTTCTCATTAACTATGTAAACCTCGTGTCATCAATCTCGCAACGCGCAACCTACGGAATGATTCCACTCGCGTCGGGTAACCTCGACGAGCGAATCGCCTATTGGATCGTGGCCCTGACTCAAAGGGGCGGAACCGACATCGTTCTCGAATGCAAACAGCGCGACCTCTACTCGCTCTTCGGCGTGCAACGATCTTCGTTCATCGCCACCCTCGACTCAATGAAGCAACGCGGACTGATCGACTACGACAGCAATGCCATAATAGTCAACTCCCGAAAAGACCTCCTGGAAATGCTCAACAGCCACATCAAACCTGAATAACCACCTCCCCCGCCATATTGACCGGTGAGTTCCTGTCACCTCAGGCACCTATCGTTCCCGCCCGAAGTGTGTGGCAACAGTGTCAAGGGTAAACAATATCGGAAACTCAATAAGAACATTATAAAGCCGTTTGAACAGCCCCTTCTCACGATAAAGCCGATAAAACGCACGCAGATTATAACGGTTAACCCACGCCGGATAATAGTTGATTCCATCGGCCGTCTGATGCAGGAAGCCTCCACACGTGAACACAATTCCCTCGTAACCGGCTTCTTTCAAATCCAGTCCGAAACGCTCCTGTAACGGCGACCTCATCCCAACAACGGTGAAGTCGGCCCCACTTGCCACTATCTCTCGGATAGCCTCTGACCGCTCACGCTCATCACGGAAATAGCCATTGCGGAAACCTCGGATATGCATTCCAGGATAAGCCCGACGTATTTCACTGACCGTACGCTCCAGACTCTCCTGCCGGGCTCCGATAAAATAAATCGTTTCATCACTCTTGTCAAGCCGTCCGAACAAATCGACTGCCATACCCGACATATCAAAACTCAAACGTGGTATGCGCCTACTCCACAGCAAGTTAATGAGCTTGCACATTAACATTCCATCCACGAAAAGTCCATCCATCTGAGCATACAAAACCTCATTCCTACGTACCATATGATACGAGAAAGGGTTGACGCAGGTGTAAACCGCGCCGCGTCGGGTAAATATGTTTTCGGGATAATTAGCTGCGGATTCGGTGATTACATCAACGAATCTGCGGTTATTCATTCTCTACTAATTCAAATAATTTTATCTGTTTGATTTAAAGTGTGTTAAACCTAAATTCACTGTTAAGTTTCGCAACTTCTATGGCCCTAAGCCTAAACTATCTGATCTCTTTCGCCTACTGAAAAATGCTCGATCAAATGCTTGTAAAAAACCTCACCCTTCCTATAAGGGTCACCCACTGAATCAGCCCCGCTGAACTCAGGCATGTATTCATTGCTTGCCAGCCCCAAATCATATCGGCTGAACATAATCTTATGTCGGAAGGGCAACTTATCAAATCGGCGCACATCATCTTCGCTACACAGATTCTGGTCCATCCCGATGACCAACAGATTACTCAAATTCACACGCTTTGCCCTACGATACCACTTCTCTGCTGCCTCCTCCTCTGTGTGATAATGCAGAAAATGTATCTCCACCTTACCATCAAGCAATCCTATTGGATACCAATGGCTCCATCGTGCCCGTCGTTCATTGCCAATAGCATACTTCGACTCCTTCGCAAACTCTATCTTTGCCTCTGTCAGATAATATTCCAGATTCTCCAAAAACTCCATATAATCCGGATACATGAAATAGAGTCCCAGCGTGGGCGAATTATACTGCATCTTCAAATCCTGCATTATTCGTCCGGCAAAACAATTTGAAGATATGAGGGTTAAGTTGTTGAGGGTCTGATTGTTACCCCTCCCCATGTCATCGCTGAGCCCTACGAGCATCTCACGCAACGGCTCAATATAAGGCCTGCGTCGATGATCACACACGGCATGCACGGCGGCAATGTAAACACTTTTTACCGCCGAATAAAAAATAGTCTTCCTTACATTCATCTACAAGTTGGCTTTAAGATAATCAATACTTCTTCTGCGCTCCTCTGCAATCTGTTGATTTACAGGTGTATAATCGATTGCGCTGTCCAAGATGGCATCTAACTGACCCATCTCCGACACAATCCGGCCATCCAAGCCAAACTGACCCAACAGTCCGGTCAACTTATTGCTGTTCATGCCACGCACTATGGTGGCAAACCGTTTGTTATACTTCATCGACATAACAGTGCCATGAAACGTGTCAGTGACCACACAAGTGGCTTCACGGAAATAAGCCAACACCTCAAATGGGGTAGGGGTGACCACCTCATCAACCCAGTCGAAGTAGTCGCCCATGGAGATAATCCGCAACTGATGCTTCCTGGCATACGCCTTTATCGCGCTGATTTCCGTCTTGTTACGCATCCGGTTGGGATAGGTGTATATGATCATATACTTCGAACCGGAATGCGCCACGCTGACAGGCAACTCCTTAGGAAACTCATAGAGCAATACCGGATCGATGTTCATCTCCGGACTATCCCCCGTTAGCTCCTTAACCAAATTGAAACTATTGAGGTCGCGCACTGAAATAGCCGAGAAATTACCCTTCAACAGCTCCCTGACACGCTCCGTAAGCCCTAACTCACTCAGCTTTTCCACTGTCATAGCACCGCAACAAGCCGCATAACTTATCACTTTATGGGCATTTAAACCCTCCCCGAACAGTTGAGGCGCGAACCCGAACCATGTTGACTGAGCAATGTTGAACACCTCATCGCTCCCAACAACCACACAGTCAAAACGTGGCTGATTCTCTCTGTTCCCGGAGTAAAGCGCCGGAATAAACTCCTTGGCGAAACGCTTATGCAGCAACAGCGAATAATAAACCATCTTGAACGGATTCAAACAGTTGAGCCTGCTGAATCCCTTCCGAAGCTTCGCCATCTTACCTTGCTTATATTCAGGAAGTTGCTCCCCGGGAATAATATCAATAAACTCCACCCTGTGACCCAACTGCTCCAAAGTGGATTTCAGTCCGTAGGCCTGCAGAAAAGACCCATAGTTGGCCACCTGCTGCATTGAAAGTATACCTATATCCATCTACGTAATTTATTATAAATGTTTTTTGTGGGGAAAAACAGATTTGTCCTGATGAGCAATCGCTTGACTCTTGCCGTCAGTCGGTTGTCAACAAGTCGATACCGCCTGCTTAGCTCACGAAGTGTCACCGTAGGATCCACGAAGTCAGCGATTACACTTTCCCTACACTCTGACTCCGCCGATGATTGCGTCAAATTATGATTATTCTTCACTGCAACTGCAAGCGAACTTTCTTCCATGAACACATCATCCTTAGTTTGCAGTTTTCTCAACATCGCCTCTCCGGAAATGGAGTTGGGGAGCACCAGTGATACCCCCTTGGTAACATCGTGGCGAAATCTTGTATCTTCTAAACCCCAAAAATCTCCCAAGGTGATGTCGCTAACTCTCTTCAGTCCATTGAATTGGCAATCACTACAGCATTGACGAACAATATTCCCTTTATCAAAAGCAAGCATATAACTATTTGCTACTCCTGTAAGATGATGCACCTTCCTGCCTATGGTTTGAGGCGATTTTCCCCATCCTTTAAGATTTCTGAACTCAAATTGACTGAAAGGAGTATACTGTGGAAACTCGCTCCGCAGCTTTTTCAGATATTCCTGAAAAACATGATTCGACGGAACACCATGACACACTATGTCAACCGTGAAAAGATTGTCGTAAGTTCGTCTTAAATACGACTTCAATCCCCCAACTTGGCAGGGCGTACCAGTGAACAGCACCTTTCGTCCTGAAGTCAATTCCCGCCGTATCTCCTTGAAACACTCACCAATATCACTTTGAACATACTTGCTGCCCCGCAATCGCGAAAGATCTTCAACCGAACTTACACCAATGTGCTGACAGCGATTATCCTCACCCCATGCTGCTCCATAAACCTTGCCCCCGTCTGCGAGAATAATGCGGGCTATGGCTGAGAATGCCCCTCCTGAACTACTTTTACTTCGGTCGGGCTCGCTCCACATGGCATAGCACTTCTCTATGGTTTTGTTCTTGAGATTGTCAAGCTCTCCGTTGACCAACGGACATGCTTTCTCACACAGTCTGCATTCCACACAACGTGTAGGGTCAACCTCGGGATAAAGAAATGTGTCACTCCCCTTGCGGAATTCTATGGCTTGATG
>JAXJVW010000277.1:0-2983 GCA_036308365.1 Muribaculaceae bacterium | reverse complement strand
GGTTATGAGTGTCCGTTCCTGCTCGAGGTTGTTACGGTTGAAAATGGTTCCTTGGGTGATTGTGAACAATGCGGAGTCACGCATTATTTTGTCGCCGACCACCGAGTCCTCGAATTCATAGCTAATGGAAGATATGAAGTGGGGGTCGCCGGTTGAGATGTTGTAGCTGACGTCCATCTTTTTTTTGTCGGGGCGGCTTATGGTGTCGATGGTCACAGTCACGTCGTTGTAGCCTTGGTTTATCAGCGCCTGGCGCAACTGGCGGGCGCTCTGGGCGGTCAGTGTGCTGTCGTAGATTACGGGTGGCTGACCGAGTTTGCGAACCCATTTGTTGTACCATTTGGTGGTGTCGGAGCCACTCATGTTGTAGGTGGCGAGCTGAAGTTTGGCGAATCCGAGCACTTTGTGGTTCGGGCTCTGTCGGAGGTAGTTTTCGAGTTGCGTGGCCGTTATTCCGCTTTGGTTTTCGTTGATTTTTATTGTAGCCTTATTGAGCAACAGCTTACCATCGGGCACATGTCGGGTGCTGCTGCAACTCCAAAGGAGCATGGCTGCACAAAGGGATATTATGAGATGCGCGTAGTGTTTCATCGCCTTGTTTTGGGAGAGACAAAGTTACGCATTTTCCCTGATATTCCATGCATGGTGAGTGAAAAAACGCAGAATCAGAGGACGACGTCGAGAACCATCATCAGTGCGAAGCCTATGGCGAAACCGATGGTGGCCATGTCGGAGTGTTCCCCTTGGGAGGCTTCGGGAATGAGTTCCTCGATGACCACATAGATCATGGCGCCGGCCGAGAATGCCAGCAGGTAGGGGATCACAGGGACCAGCACCGAGGCGAGCAGAATTGTCAGGGCAGCCGCGAGGGGCTCCACAATGCCGCTGAGAGTTCCGAGCCAGAATGATTTAGCCCGGCTGTTTCCGGCGTTGCGCAACGGCATGGAGATTATGGCTCCTTCCGGGAAATTCTGGATTGCGATGCCTATGCTGAGGGCCACGGCTGCCGCAGCTGTAATCAGGCTGTTCTGTTCAAGGGCCCCGGCGATGGTGACGCCCACGGCCATGCCTTCGGGGATGTTGTGGAGGGTCACGGCCATCACGAGTTTCGCGCTGCGTGACATTTTCACTCGCGGGCCTTCGCTTTTTTCGGTGTTGAGGTGGAGGTGGGGTGTGATTTTGTCGAGCAGCAACAAGAAAGCCATCCCACCGAGGAATCCGGTCAGTGCTGGGATGACGCTTTGGAAGCCCTCTTTCCCGGTCATTTCCATGGAGGGGATGAGCAGCGACCACACGGAGGCTGCAATCATGATTCCCGAGGCGAATCCTAACATTATTTTCTGGTTGCGGGGTGGTATGGCGCCACGCATCAGGAATACTGTGGCAGAGCCGAGCGTGGTGCCAATGAATGGCAGGAGCAGTCCGATTATCAGTGCGGTCATGTGAGATATTTATTTTTGTTGTTGATGCAAATTTAGTAATTTTGCGGAAAATTTCTTTTTTATTGTCATAATTTTATGAATCCCTGGCTTACGATATTAATGCTTGTGGTGGCGAATGTGTTCATGACATTCGCATGGTATGGCCACCTGAAACTGCAGGATATGAACGTTATCACTTCAAATACGCCTCTTTATGTGGTGATATTGATTTCGTGGGGGCTGGCCCTGGTTGAGTACTTTTTCCAGGTTCCGGCCAACAAGTGGGGCTATTTGGGTAACGGCGGTCATTTTTCGTTGATGCAACTGAAAGTGATACAGGAAGTTATAACGCTGGTTGTGTTCACCGCGTTCACCGTTTTGTTTTTCCGCGGCGAGCAGTTTCATTGGAACCATCTGGCAGCTTTCGCATGCCTGATATTGGCGGTCTACCTGGTGTTTCTCAAGTGATGAACTTTTTCCCGGGAACTTTTGTTCAAAAGGGAAAGTTATATCACTATGTCAAGAATTTATTCATCACTCACGGAACTGATTGGCCACACACCTCTGCTCGAGGTGTGCGCCATAGAGAAAAACGAGGCACTCAAGGCCCGTTTGTTAGTAAAAATCGAGTCGTTTAATCCGGGTGGCAGCGTTAAAGACCGCGCGGCTTTCGCCATGATATCCGTGGCTGAGCGTGAGGGTAAGCTACATCCCGGCGACACCATCATAGAACCAACCAGCGGAAACACCGGCATAGGTTTGGCCTGGGTGGGACGATT
Source organism: Muribaculaceae bacterium (assembly GCA_036308365.1). Lineage (GTDB taxonomy): Bacteria > Bacteroidota > Bacteroidia > Bacteroidales > Muribaculaceae > CAJUPY01. Next base: position 783 of record JAXJVW010000277.1, on the reverse strand, counting down.
GAAGGGCTACAGGGTTATCCTGACCATGCCTGAGACCATGAGCGAGGAACGGCGCAGGCTGCTTCATGCCTATGGAGCGGAGTTGGTGCTGACTCCGGGGTCGGAGGGTATGAAGGGTGCCATAGCCAAGGCCGACAAGCTGCATAAGGAGATCAGCGGGTCGGTTATACTGCGTCAGTTCGACAATCCGGCCAATCCCGCCATACACAAAGTCACCACGGCGCGTGAGATTTGGGAAGATACGGACGGCGAGGTTGACATACTGGTGGCCGGAGTGGGAACCGGAGGTACGGTGTCAGGCACCGGAGCCGGTTTGAAACGATATAATCCTGCAATCAAAGTGTATGCTGTTGAGCCCGACGAGTCGCCCGTTTTAAGCGGAGGAAAGAGTGGAGCACACAAACAGCAGGGTATAGGTGCGGGTTTCGTGCCGAGGAACTATCAGGCGTCGGAGGTCGACGGAGTGATCAGGGTCAATGATGCTGAGGCATTCGCCGGTGCGCGTTTGCTGGCCGAGGCTGAGTCGCTGTTGGTTGGTATCTCATCCGGGTCGGCATTCACGGCCGCACTCGCATTGGCGAAAGATCCGGCTAACGAGGGCAAGACCATAGTGGCAATTTTGCCTGACACTGGCGACCGCTATCTGTCGACACCACTGTTTGAGTAGACTTATATAATATATAATGAGGGCCGCACCATGGTGAAGTGCGGCCCTCATTATAGATTCGTGTTGTATGTTAAAGTTGTTTGAGTGGTTTGATGTCGAGTTTGACAGGCTTGATC
>JAXJVW010000276.1:0-1721 GCA_036308365.1 Muribaculaceae bacterium | reverse complement strand
TCGAGCACTTTGCCGTCCCACAGGGTGTTGTCGGCCAGGATGTATCCGCCGGGGCTGAGCAAGGGCAGGCACATCCGGTAGTATTCAGGATATTTCCGTTTGTCGGCGTCGATGAATATCATGTCGAACGGAGCGGGCAGGGTGGGGACCACTTTCAGTGCGTCGCCTATGTGGAGATGCATACGGGCCCCTTCCGGGCGGTTGTCGAACCGTTCGCGGATGAAATCCTGGAGCTGGTCATCGACCTCCACGGTGTGGAGTTCGGCGTTGTCGGGCATTCCGAGAGCCATGGCCAGGGCTGAATAGCCGGTGAATGTGCCTAATTCCAGAATGCGACGTGGCTTGATCATGGAAGTGAGCATGGTGAGCAGGTTTCCCTGCAGGTGTCCGGAGCACATGCGTGAGTAGAGGCAGCGCAGGTGAGTCTCGCGGTTGAGTTTTTTCAGATGCTCAGGTTCGGGCGATATGTGGTCGAGGATGTATTCTTCTAACTCTTCGGTCATGGGTGGTGCGGTGTGGTTATTTCATGAACGACTCCATCGCCAGACGATACACGTCGGCGCCGAATCCGGCTATCGAGCCGCGGCACACGGGCGCTATGAGCGATGTGTGGCGGACTGTTTCGCGGGCATGGATATTTGTCAGGTGCACCTCAACCACTGGAGCCGGTATGGCGGCTATGGCGTCGGCCAGGGCCAGCGAGGTGTGGGTGTAGGCTCCGGCGTTTAGGATTATGCCTGTCACCTCCGGGTCGTAGCCGGTTTGCTGCATGTGGTCGATGAGGGCGCCTTCGCTGTTGCTCTGGAAGTATGTCAATTCCACCTGCGGATAGGCTTGTTCAAGCGAGTGTATTATCTGCTCCATGGTGGTTGAGCCGTATTTTTCAGGCTCACGTTTTCCCAGCAGGTTAAGGTTCGGGCCGTTGACTATCGCTATTTTCATTTTTTCATCTGTACTATTGTGGTTGGAGGGAGGGTGTCGTTGCGTTCGGCCACGGCGTCGACAAGATTATGGGCCGTGTGGGCGAATGCCCGGGCCACCATGGTGTCCGTAGCGGCTATGGGCTGTCCGTTGTCGCCGGCCTGGCATATGTCGAGCACCACGGGAATCTGTCCCAGCACGCGCACGTTGAGTTCTTCGGCGAGCTGCATGGCGCCACCGTTGCCGAATATGTAGTATTTTTCATCGGGATGCTTCTCGGGGGTGAACCACGCCATGTTTTCCACGATTCCGAGTATGGGCACGTTGACGTGCTGGTCGCGGAACATGGCTATGCCGCGTCGGGCGTCGGCCAGGGCCACCTGCTGGGGTGTGGACACCACGATGGCGCCGGTGATGGCTACGGTTTGCACCAATGTCAGATGGATGTCGCTCGTGCCGGGGGGCATGTCGATGAGCAGATAGTCGAGTTCACCCCAGTCGCCCTCGGTGATGAGCTGGGTCAGTGCGCGCGATGCCATGCCGCCTCGCCACACGAGGCCTGAGTTACGGTCGACCATGAAGCCTATCGAGAGCATTTTCACTCCGTAGCGTTCCACGGGAATGATTTTCTGCGCTCCGTCGACATCGTGGATGTAGAGCTGTTCATCTTCCACACCGAACATTTTGGGCACCGACGGACCGAAGATGTCGGCGTCGAGCAATCCCACGGTGTATCCTTCGCGAACGAGGGCCACAGCCAGGTTGGAGGCTACTGTGCTTTTTCCCACACCCCCTTTGCC
>JAXJVW010000275.1:0-14298 GCA_036308365.1 Muribaculaceae bacterium | reverse complement strand
TGTGGAGCCACCTGTTTGCGGTGGTTGAGCCTGTCGGCTTCATAGCTCACTGACATGTTCCACACCACATTCGACAAAATCCGTGATTCATGAAGTGAGAAATTCAGTTCCGAGGTCAGGGCATAGCGGTTGTAGCGGCTCATGAACTCGTCGATTTTATTCATGTTGAGGTCAGGGTCGGTTTTGGCGTTGTCGAATGAGCCGGTGTAGTCCACTCCATAGTTCCAGTAGGCCGACACTTTCCGGGAGTCGAAACGCATGTTGGCGCGTGCCGACAGGGTTATCCGTTTGAAGTTCTCGAGGTTGTTGCGTGGGTCAGCCTTTGAGTCGAGGTAGCCGAGGTCGAAATTCAGAATGTGGCTGCCTCCGTTCACCGCTAACCCTTTTCCAGCGGAGAACAGTTTGCTGAACCCATCGACCTTGAAGCGTGCGGTCAGAGGTGTGGCTCGTCGGATACGCTTGATATTGACCATTCCGCTGGTTAGGTTGCCATATTCCGATGAGGGTATGCCACGGACTATTTCCACGGATTCAATGTTGTCGGTGCTCAGTGTTCTCATGTCGACCCCTCGGTTTGTTATGTCGCGCTTGTAAAGCGGCGAACTGGAGTCGGTTTGCTGTCCGCCTATGTTTTGCATGTTGGCATCGGTGTTCACCGGTGCGCCGTCAACGACAAACAGTGTTCCAAGCGAAGTGATGGCGTAGTCGTCGTTCTTTGACGCTCCCCCAGTGGCATTGAGATTACCGGTTTCACGCAAGGTTATGGTGCTGGCCGACCCCATGTCGGGGTCTTTCGACATGTTTCCCGGCAGAAGCTCCAGGATATCGGCGAAACTTGTGGGTTGCAGATGCTTCATCGCATCGCGGTCGATGCGTGAAGACGAAGTGACCCCTTCTGTTTCGTGGGCCGACACAACCACCTCGCGCAGAGTCAGCGGCTGTGAACGCATTTTGATCCGGATAGCGGTGTTGCCGTTGTGGTCAATGATGGTGTCGGTTGGTTCGTAGCCAACATAGGAAACGCGCAGACGATGTTTCCCCTGCGGAATTTGTAGGGAGAAATTGCCTTCGACATCGGATTGGCCCGCAATGTCGCCAGGCGTAACGTAGAGCGACGCAAAGCTAATGGGTTCACCGGTGGCCATGTCGGTGACGCATCCTTTAAGAGTGTGCCCCCAGGTGGCGAACGTTGATGTGATGAATAAAACAGTGAGCGGTATCGACTTCATAACAAATTAAATTCACGCTGATTCGGCTGCAAAATTAGTTAGATAAACCGTGGACGGCAATACTCTGAAAAGGGTAAAATCAACCCTTGAAAAAATGGACAAAATGAGTATTTTACCATCCATTGACGCATTGTAATTTTGCGGCAGTAAATCATCAACAGTTTATAAATCATGAAGAAAACATTTCTTACTTTCGCATGTGTGGTGGCCTCGATTACAGCGCTGCCGGCACAGACTCCCGCAACTCCATCGTTCGCATGGGGAACACTGCTCGACTCCCCTACAGCCGGCGACATTGCCAACGCTTTGGCATGTGACCGCGACGGCAATCTCTATTATCTTGGAACCGAAGGCTCCAAAGGGGCGGCTGTCGACCTAACCTATGGAACGGATGTGATTGGCACCGGTGCGGAATACTCCGGCACATCATATAATTACAATGCCCTGCTGGTCAAGACCGACAAGGCCGGCAAACTGCTGTGGAGTGTGAACAGCACGCAGGGTGAGTGTGCTGCTAACAACGGCACGGTCAGTGTGCTCGGCGACGGTTCGGTTTTGGTCACTTTGAAAATACGTCCTACGGAAGGTGCCATCGACAAAGGGTTTATTATGAAGGATGTCGACGGCAATGAGTTCAAGGTCGAATGGCCCGGAGTGGAAACTCGTTATTATAAAGGAGCGGTGCTCCGATTCAGCGCCGAAGGGAAGCTGACATCAAGCAATGTGATAGAAGTCAGCGACGCTCCGCAGCCGGGAGCGGCGAAAAACATCACTGACGCACTTGACATCAACTGTGGTGCCGTCAATGAATCCGACGATGTTTTCGTTGGCGTGCGTTATCGCAATCCAATAACCTTACGCAATGCCGACAATGGCACTACCACCCTTGTGCCTCATAATGTAGTGGGTTGGGGCGGAGACTCGCAGGAATCGGTTGGCGACATGGCCATTCTCCGCTTCAACAACGATGGCGAGCTGACCGGTTCGTTTACATCGGCCTCTGTCATCAAAGAAAGTAAAATGTTGTCGCTGTGCTATGACGACGGTAAACTCTACGCTCTCGCATTGGTCAAAGGTGACAATGGGCAGTCAATCGACGTGGCCGGAAAAACGTTAACAATAAATGAGTATGCCTCACCATTATTGATTAGTTTCAATGGCGACCTGAGTCTTGACTGGTGTGAGGTTTTCCCCGCCTCAACGGTGGAGAGCCGGAATCCGGTGTTGCAGAGCTGCTCGGTCAGAGTGGTCAACGGCTATCTGTGGATCACCGGAATGTTCAACGGAGCATATGACTTCGGAGGTAAGACCGTGGCCTCCAAAAAGGGAACCACACCACGCGAGGGACTCCTTGTCAAACTGTCGCTCCGGGGTGAACCTCTCGCCGCCACCACAAGTGCTGCCGATTATGGATTGACCGTGCCCGGAACAACCGCGAACTGCATCACAGGTTACCTTGATATATTCGCCAATCCTTCGGAGAATGACAAGGTTTATCTGTTCGGCTACGGCATGAACGCTAAGGTAGGTGTGTTTGTGCGGTGCTACAACATTGACACGCTGACAAGCGATCCATCAATCGACTCATGGAACATAATCACCGGCGGTGGCGCCCCCATAGCGCAGATGATGGCATACAATCCCGCTGAGTCAACACTCTATGTCACAGCCCGTGGCAACAGCAGGTTCACCGTAATGGACGGAGAAGCGCCGACACCCACCGCCGGCTATGGGTTCGGAGAGATGCTCGCCGCTTTCAGCATGCCTTTTGAAAAGGCGTCAAACGGGGTTGAGCAGGTGACGGACAATGCCGACGAATCCGAGGCTGTTTATTATAACCTCCAGGGTATGAGAGTGGTTGAACCTGTCAATGGCATCTACATCCGCAAGTGTGGATCCAAGGTTGAAAAGGTGGTGATAAGGTGACACCATATTATAAAGCAATGATCCGTTAAAGTTGAAAATTGGTTTAGAAACGGAGGCTGACATTGATTTTGATGTAGGCCTCCGTTGATTTTTGTTAGCGTTAGCACGTGATTTGTGGGGCAGGTCAGAGAACAATGCGCCCGGGTGCGGTGATGATACGGAAAATAAGATTGTCGAGCAGGTCATACTCATTCTGACGTGAGCCCACACCTTTGATCATTCCGTCGAACTTACGGATTTCGCTTATCGCTTCAATCACCTGCCATGCGGAATACTTCGCCATTCCTTGTTTGATGTCGGTCAACTGTCCCGGCCACCGGAATCCCAGAGCGGTCAATAGCCCTTGCTCGGATTTATCCTTGGTGTAGAACGCTATCATCAGGTTGGTGAAGAAGTTGAACAAAACCGTTGATACGACCATCGTGGGGTTGGCCTTCGGATTTTTGCGGAAGTACTTCACAATTTTCATTGTCTGGGCGAAGTCTTTCCGTGATATGGCCGCGGTAAGTTCAAAACTGTTGTAATCCTTACTTATCCCGATGTTTTTCTCAATCACCTCAGGGGTAACCATAGAGTTTTTGGGGAGCACCACGGCGAGCTTGTTGATCTCATTATATATACGGGATATGTCGGTGCCGATATGCTCCTTCAGCATCATAAGCGCTTTGGGCTCGATGTTGAGGCCATTCTCCTTCAGCAGGTCGGTTATCACCGGGTCGACGGTGCGCTCGGTGAGCTTTTTCGACTCATAGACCACTCCGTTGCCGCTTTTCAGTGATGTCATGAACTCCTTCCCCTTGAAGGTGGCACCTCTGACACATAACACCAGAATTGTTGTCGCCGACGGCTGCTCAACATACTTTCTCAGTCCGTTGAGAAAAGCCACCGAACTCGGCACCTCCTTGACTATGACAATCTGATGCTCTGACATCAACGGATAGCGCTGACACACGTCAACAACATCGGCCGGAGTCATCTCAGGAGCATACAGAATATATTGGTTGAATGCTTTTTCATCTTCAGGCAACACATTCTCAAACATCTTGACCAGCTGGTCAAGATAAAATCCTTCATCGCCATGCAGCAGATACACAGGCGCGAATTTTTTCTGTTCAATGCATTTCTTTAATGAAGTAAATGTAATTACATCGGCCATTTCTATGTCAGTTCAAAAAGTTTTTTGTAAATTTACAAATAATTTGCCCCTCGGCAAACTATTTTATGGTTTATTTTTGAATGACGGTTTAAATCCGCACCCTACGGATAATCAAACGATCAATGTTATGAAAGAACTGAATCTGCCTGAAGCCGACCTTAAACTCAGGAACATATCCACCGGAAACATTCAGGTGTTCGACCCGCTGCGCCTGAAGTTCGTGGCGTTGACTCCTGAAGAATGGGTCCGACAGCATTTCGTGTCTTTCCTGTTCACCCATAAAGATTATCCCAAAGGTTTGATGGCCAATGAAGTGGCCATAACGCTCAACTCCACCTCGCGCCGCTGCGACACGGTTGTCTACGACCGCAACGCATCGCCGGTGATGATAGTGGAGTACAAGGCACCTTCGGTCAGCATCACACAGCGCACGTTCGACCAGATTGTCCGTTACAACATGGTGCTCAAAGTCAGGTATCTCACGGTGACAAACGGGTTGAACCATTATTGCTGCAGAGTGACGTATGATCCGCCGTCGTATGCTTTTCTCAAGGATATACCATCCTACGATGATATTATAAACGGTGTGTGACCCGGCCACAGGCCTGTTGGTGACTGATTGCTTCCAATTCGCCACTCCCGACCCATCCACACCAAACATTAACTTTTTAAGCCCTACACTATGAGCCTCATCATTCCGGCCGACTACAGGCTGAAGCTACTCCCGGAAACCACCGAGGTGGCTATCAAACTTATCAAGGACACGTTTGAACGAAAATTGTCCAAATCACTGAATCTGCGACGCGTCACTGCGCCTCTGTTCGTTCTGGCCGGCACCGGCATAAACGATGACCTCAGCGGTAAGGAAAACGCCGTAGGATTCAACATAACCAACATGAACGGGGCAAGAGCCGAGGTGGTCCACTCTCTCGCCAAATGGAAACGCACCAAACTCGCCGCCTATGGAATTGCCCCGGGATATGGCCTTTACACCGACATGAACGCCATCAGAGCCGACGAGGAACCTGACAACCTACACTCGCTTTATGTCGACCAATGGGACTGGGAGAAAACCATCGCACCCTCTGACCGCAATCTGCAATATCTCAAGGATACGGTCAGAAAAATCTACTCCGCGCTCAAGCAAACCGAAGAGACGGTCTATGAACATTTCCCGCACATAACTCCAACCTTGCCCGATGAAATTTCATTCATCCATGCCGAGGAACTGCTGCGGCGTTTCCCCGATCTAACCCCCAAGGAACGTGAAAACAGAATAGCGCGTGAATTCGGAGCTGTGTTCATCATTGGCATCGGTGCAACCCTCTCCGATGGTAAGCCCCACGACATGCGCGCGCCTGACTATGACGACTGGTCAACCATAAACTCCGACGGATTCACCGGGCTCAACGGCGACATCATGTTGTGGAACCGTGTGCTTGAAACCTCGTTTGAACTCTCATCGATGGGCATACGCGTGAATCCCGAGGCCATGCTCGCTCAGCTGGAGATTTCCGGAAAGATGGAACGGCTGAATCTGCAATTCCATAAGTCGCTGATGAACAATGAGCTGCCGTTGTCAATAGGCGGCGGCATCGGGCAGAGCCGACTCTGCATGTATCTCCTTCAGAAAGCCCACATCGGCGAGGTACAAGCCTCAATTTGGCCGGAAGAGCAGGTTGAGCAGTGCCGCAAAGCGGGAATAATGCTCGGGGTGTAACGTCCCTTTAAGCTCAAACCAAACCCATTCCAAACCACATTCCGAACCCGTCATGACCACCCCTTTACGGTTGAAGTCATGACGGGTTCGGCGTCTGTAACCCACACGGCTCTCGATTATGCTTTCGCTGGGTCAGGAATGTCAAGGCGTGTGGCTATGAAGTTCAGCGGCCACCCCGACAGCGAGAACATCTCCATTGAGGAGCCTGCCGGAACAATCACCTGCCGAGACCACCACGCCATTGTTACTTGCGAGCGGTTCATCAATATGCAGTACGGCAATAGCTCGGCTATGTCTTTGGATGAGCCTACTGGGTGCATAGTCACACGGCCCAAACAAAGCCTTGTCAGCGTGAAGCACTTCATAATGAATCCGCAGTATGCATCCAAAGGCGGCTCGGTAGATGACCCTTGTTTCACCCTCATAGCGAGTATGAACAAGCGCCCTCCATACCTGGTAACAACCGAATCCGGAGAGGTAGCCATAGAGATATACGAGACCGATTCGCCAATGACTGCCAAGATAAAGGAATTTATGGCGATGTATGGCATTGTCGATATAAAGGTGCGTATGTTCAAAGTGGAGGAGCTGCTACAAATTCAAGGCTTCCCCAAAAACTACGTCTTGCTCGGCAATCAGGAGGATAAACAAAAATTCATCGGTAACGCAGTAGAGGTTAATATGGCCCGCGCCCTATGTGAATCTCTCGCCGCAGCAGTATTGTAATGGCAACACCCGAAGGCAATGGACTTGTCACCATCAATGGCAAGCCGCAAAAAGAGCGAGGCTTCAACTGCATGAAGCTGATAGAGTTCCTTACAGATGACGGAGTAACCGAGTGGGAGCAGTGGCACGGAGCACACATACAGGCAGCTTCGGGCCACTGTCCTTATTACTCCCAATGTCCCAAATACAAACAAACCGTAGAAAAATACCAAAATCCCTATTAACAATGGAAGAAGCAAAAAACAAACCCACCAAGCGTGAGCGTCTTGCCAAGGTTGGCAAGGTTATCGCAGAAGTAGCAACGGCACTGATGAGCACAATCTTCAGTGCCGTTGTAGTAGTCATCCTCTACGTCCTGTATATCCCCTTTGCGGTAGGGCGTGCATTGTTCAACCGTAAGGCCATTCGCGGCTTCTATTCCGACGTGTTCTACGCCGTGGACGGAATAGGCCAGCGCATACGCAAGAGAGAGGAGGAAGGTGCATGACGGATGAACTGTTAGAGAAAGCTACTCGGCTTCGCTCCGAAATTGAGAGACTAAAGCACGACTTAAAGGACATCGAATATTGGGGTGGTCATTTTAAGCGAATGACTGCTGACCATTATATAATTCCCGATGAGCTGAAAGAAGAAGTGACAAGATATGTCACCGAAACTCTTAAAGAGAGATATACCAAAGAACTTGAAGGACTTGAAAAAGAGTTTTTAGCCTTATGAAAATCTATATCTCACTACCCATCTCCGGCCTCAATCTCGCCAAATGTCAGGAACGGGCCGATGAGGTCAAGCGGATGGTGCAGCGCAAAGGGCATGAGGCAATCACGCCCTTTGTCGTTTGCCCCGAACCCGACAGGCCATACTCCTACTACATGGGCCGGGATATTGAGGCTCTGATGGAGTGTGACGCCATACTGCGTTGTGCCGGTTGGAGCGATTCCCGTGGATGCGCACTTGAATCCCAGTGCGCCCACATCTACCACAAGACAATCTACGATCACGTCAACGAAATCAAACCGATCAAAAACAGGGAGTCATGAAGATTTATCGAATTTTGAATGCAATCCTCCTCATCATGCTTGTGGCGTTCGTCACGCTCAAGCTGCTCAAAGTCATAGCCTGGTCATGGTGGTGGGTTCTGGCCCCGGCATGGGTGTCGATTGTCGTCATAGTCCTGCTCGGAATATTCGTGGTGTACACTCTCAGGAATGAGAAGCTGGACGTGTCTGAATATGACAACATCTGAAAGTCGTCGATGTCACAACTCCCCTGCCAAAAGGTGGGGGAGTAAATTTTTTATTTTTTTTCTTCCCACAAAAATAGTGTTGCAATCGCCTGAAATTCAATAAACAAGAACGCATTTGTAGAGAAATGTGAATTTGGAAGAATTTACGACTTTGGAAAATGAGGGATTTTGAGTAATACATTTGCAGACATAATCATCTAAGACCGCTTATGTCAAACATCATCACCCCTCACAATCGCATCTTTGCGAGTGATAACGAATATGAGATACCGAATCTCCTGCTGAGTAGACAACCTTCAAATGGACTGTTGTTGCCTTTTGCACCCTGGGGCGCTGCTCCAAGATGCAAGAAAGATATATCCACATATCATTTTTATGTGGATGACTATCGGTTTGAGAATATTTGGAAGCGTCCGGATAAAGTTACATTCAGCGGATGCCGTGAATTGGTCGAACCCAACTTCACTCTCCATTTGAATTTGCCGTTGGCCTACGGCTTGCACCTCATCTACAAAAAGCGCTGGCTTGCAAGATGGTTTCAGGAAATGGGAATAGCTGTATGGGTGGATTTGAAAGTATCTGACAAGTACCGCGAATATAATTTACTTGGAGTGCCGGACGGATACAACGCCTTTGCCACTCGCGGTTATAGCGACAATATACCAAGCCTTGAAACAGAATTGGCAATAGCCCAAAGGGTGTCAGGATGTGACACTCCGAATATGCTCGTATATGGTGGCGGCAAAAAGGCTCAGGAGTTCTGCGCGAAGCATGGTCTTATCTTCAGCGAGTGTATCATGTCAACTCGACGAATGGAGGGCAATATATGAGCGGCGACAATAAAACGTATGGCGGTTTTAGTGTAATCTCTACTGTCAGCGATGGAAGTTATGCTCAACACGCCGCTGACTTTCGTGAATCCTTAGCAACCGGCAAGTATGATATTGAAAATTCATACTTATCGGATAGCGGTGCGTACGTGCTTTTCGAGAATGGCCATAATATGTACAATGAAGATGAAATAGTCGCGGCAAAAGCAATGGCAGATACTGGAATTATAGTTGAACTTGGGAATGAGGGTAATCCGGATTTTGCGACCTACATAGATAATCACGGCAACCATCATTTTAGCGAGGGAACTTTATCCATAGAAAAATTCACATATGAACAAGCTACTCGCGAAAAAACAGTTAGCGATGCCGTTACTGCTGTTAAGCGAGGATTAGCTCACTGCAAAGACAAAAGGTCACAAGTCGCAGTGCTATACGATAAAAAAGGGCAGTATCATAAAACAGATATTCAGAGAGGCATAAAAGAGTACGAAAAATACAATAGCAGAACGCACTTGTTCAAAGCTATACTTGTAATCGATAAGGACGGTGGTGTACATGAGTGGTCTCATAGTTCAGATTTAAAAAAGTAGGCGGGTAGAATGTCCTCCCGCCTAATGCCCTGCACCAACCCGGACTTAAGACATTTTCGCTACCCGAGTTTGCTGACAACTTTATATCTTTCTGCAAAGATAACACTTTTTTCCGACATACAGTTCAACAAGACAACTAATTATCAAAATGAAAGTAATAATCACCGGCAGCGAGGGATTTATAGGCCGCGCCCTCTCGCTCGCCCTCCAAAAGCGCGGCATCGAAGTCATAGGCATAGACCGAAAGAACGGCCAGGAAGCCGTCGACATCGCCAAGTACATGCCCGATGACCTCGACGCGGTGTTCCATCTCGCCGCCCAGACTTCCGTCTTCAACACTGATTTGATTCAGATCCGCAAAGACAACATTGACACGTTCATGGCCGTGATTGATGCCTGCGCCAAACACCCCAACAAGCCGAAGTTGGTGTATGCCTCATCCTCCACGGCAAACCCACCGAACACGACATCGCTCTACGGCATCACAAAGCAATTCGCCGAGGTGTAATCTACGCCTATGGGTGCGACATGCCGCTCATCAACGTCGCCAATTTCGCAGTTTTGAATTGTTGTAGGCTGCATCACGACGTTTCTGATCATTTTTTGACAATTTTCTGCCCAAAATGGCCTGTTATAACTGTTGTTTTGACAATGAAAGGGTGGGGTGAAATTGGGGCATTTTAAGTGTTTTATAAAAACGGTTAACTATATATATTTGGCAGAGCATCAATGTGTTATGCGCTTTGAATAATAAAAAACGGTAAATATGGCAGTTGGCGTTAATAAAATGTAACATTAAACATTTGCTCATTACATAAAAAATTGCTAATTTCGCATGTTAAATTTTTGGGCAAAAATCCAAAAATGGTGGCCGAAATTTATCAAAACATTGATAAAATCAATATCGACATGGATAAACCGGCACATCATCAACCAAAAGACAACAACTCTATTCCAATTAATAAACTATCTAAGTTATGAGTAAAGAAAAAAAATTCTTGACATGCGACGGTAATCAGGCGGCTGCCCACATTGCCTACATGTTCACCGAGGTGGCGGCGATATACCCCATCACTCCATCATCAACGATGGCTGAATACGTGGACGAATGGTCAGCGGCCGGTCGAAAAAACATTTTCAACGAAACTGTGCTTGTTCAAGAAATGCAATCAGAAGGTGGTGCTGCAGGTGCAGTCCATGGCTCGCTTCAGGCTGGAGCGTTAACCACCACTTTCACCGCATCGCAAGGTTTGCTCCTCATGATTCCTAACATGTACAAAATCGCAGGAGAACTCTTACCCTGCGTTTTCCATGTTTCCGCACGTACAATCGCATCGCACGCACTGAGCATCTTCGGTGACCACCAGGATGTTATGTCAGTTCGTCAGACTGGTTTCGCTATGCTCGCCGAAGGTTCTGTTCAGGAAGTGATGGACCTTTCTGCTGTGGCTCACCTGTCAACAATCAAGAGCCGCGTTCCTTTCGTCAATTTCTTCGACGGTTTCCGCACTTCGCATGAAATCCAGAAAATCGAAGCTATCGACCAGGATGAGGTGGCTCCTCTGCTCGATATGGAAGCTGTTCAGGAATTCCGCAACCGCGCCCTGAGCCCCGACGCTCCCGTGGCACGCGGAATGGCTGAAAACGGCGACGTATTCTTCCAGCACCGTGAGTCATGCAATAAATACTACGACAGCGTTCCCGCAATCGTTGAAGATTACATGGCCAAAATCTCTGACATCACAGGCCGTGAGTATCACCTGTTCAACTACTACGGAGCCAAAGACGCTGAACGCATCATCATCGCCATGGGTTCTGTTACCCAGGCCGCTCAGGAAGCTATCGACTTCCTCGTGGAAAAAGGTGAGAAAGTGGGTTTGGTTTCAGTTCACCTGTTCCGCCCCTTCTCAACCAAACACCTCCTGGCCGCTATCCCCGAAACAGTGAAGACAATCGCTGTTCTCGACCGCACCAAGGAACCCGGATCAAACGGCGAACCCCTGCTCCAGGATGTGAAAGCCACATTCTACGGCAAAGCTGACGCTCCCGTAATCGTGGGTGGACGCTACGGTCTGGCTTCTAAGGACACCACCCCCGCAATGATCATCTCGGTGTTTGACAATCTGGCACTTCCCACTCCCAAAGATTGCTTCACCGTGGGTATCGTTGACGATGTAACCTTCACATCGCTTCCCCAGGTGCCTGAAGTAGCTCTTGGCGACAAATCAACCTACGAAGCTAAATTCTATGGCCTGGGTGCCGACGGAACTGTGGGCGCTAACAAAAACTCAGTTAAGATCATCGGTGACAACACCAATAAATATTGCCAGGCTTACTTCGCCTACGACTCTAAGAAATCAGGTGGTTTCACTTGCTCTCACCTCCGTTTCGGCGACGCTCCCATCCGTTCTACATATCTGGTGAACACTCCTAACTTCGTGGCATGCCACGTTCAGGCTTACCTCCATATGTATGATGTGACCCGCGGTCTGCGCGACGGTGGCACATTCCTCCTCAACACAATCTGGGAAGGTGAGGAACTCGCTGAAAACCTCCCCAACAAGGTTAAGAAATATTTCGCCGACCACAACATCAACGTTTACTATATCAACGCAACCAAAATCGCACAGGAAATTGGTTTGGGCAACCGCACCAACACCATTCTCCAGAGCGCATTCTTCCGCATCACCGAAGTGATCCCCGTTGACCTGGCTGTTGAACAGATGAAGAAATTCATTGTCAAGAGCTACGGCAAAAAAGGTCAGGATGTGGTCGACAAAAACTATGCTGCCGTTGACCGTGGCGGTGAATTCAAGAAACTCACCGTTGACAGCGCTTGGTCAAACCTCGAAGTTGAAGGTGCTCCCGTCAACGACGATCCCGAGTTCATCAACAAACTCGTTCGTCCGATCAACGCCCAGGATGGCGACCTTCTGAAAGTTTCTGACTTCGTAGGCATAGAGGACGGAACTTGGATGCAGGGCACTGCCGCTTACGAAAAACGTGGTGTGGCAGCTTTCGTTCCCGAGTGGATCGCCGAAAACTGTATCCAGTGTAACAAATGTGCCTATGTTTGTCCTCACGCCGCTATCCGTCCCTTCGTGCTCGATGCCAAGGAAATGGAGAACGCTCCTGTTGGAGAAGAAGGCACAATCCCCGCTATCGGCAAACAGTTCGCCGGAATGCGTTTCATTCAGGCCGTTGACGTGCTCGACTGTCTGGGCTGTTCAAACTGTGTGGATGTTTGTCCCGGCAAGAAGGGCGTGAAGGCTCTGGCAATGAAACCCCTCGAAACTCAGCTCGAAGTGCAGAAAGAATGGGATTACTGCGTTAAGAACGTCGCTTCTAAACAGAACCTCGTTGACGTCAAGGCTAATGTCAAGAACAGCCAGTTCGCTACTCCCTACTTTGAATTCTCAGGCGCTTGCTCAGGATGCGGTGAAACTCCCTACGTCAAACTCATCTCTCAGCTCTTCGGTGACCATGAAATGGTGGCCAACGCAACCGGTTGCTCATCAATCTACTCTGGTTCAGTGCCCTCTACCCCCTACACCACTAACGAACGCGGTCAGGGACCCGCTTGGGGCAACTCACTGTTCGAGGACTTCGCCGAATTCGGTTTGGGTATGACAATCGCTAACGAGAAAATGGTTGAGCGTTTGACCGACCTCTTCACCAAAGCTCAGACTTGCGACTGCTGCTCAGCTGAAATCAAAGAACTCGCTGCCAAATGGCTCGCTAACAAAAATGACTATGCGACCACCCGTGAGGTAGCCGACAAGATCGTTCCCCTGTGCCAGACTTGCAACTGCGACATCTGCAAAGGCATCGTGGCTCTCAAAAACTTCATCACCAAACGTTCACAGTGGATCATCGCCGGTGACGGTGCCGCTTACGACATAGGTTTCGGTGGTCTGGACCATGTGCTCGCTTCAGGCAAAAACGTCAATGTCATTGTTCTCGACACCGAGGTTTACTCTAACACTGGTGGTCAGGCATCAAAAGCCACACCTCTGGGAGCGATAGCTAAATTCGCAGCTTCAGGTAAACGTATCCGCAAAAAAGACCTCGGCCTCATCGCCTCAACCTACGGCTACGTTTATGTCGCTCAAATCGCTATGGGCGCCGACCAGGCTCAAACCCTCAAGGCTATCCGTGAAGCTGAAGCCTATGACGGTCCTTCACTCATCATCGCTTACTCCCCCTGTATCAACCACGGCTTGAAGGCAGGTATGGGTAAATCACAGCGTGAGGAAGAACTCGCCGTTGAATGTGGCTACTGGCACCTGTGGCGCTACAACCCCGCTCTGGAGGAAGAAGGCAAGAATCCGTTCAGCCTCGACAGCAAAACTCCCCAGTGGGATAAGTTCGAATCATTCCTCACAGGTGAGGTTCGCTACGCCACCGTTCAGAAACAGTATCCTGCCGAAGCCGCCGAACTCTTCGCTGCCGCTAAAGCTAACGCTCAGTGGCGCTACAACAACTACCTCCGTCTCGCTCAGCAGCAGTGGGGTGTAGATCCTGAAGTAGCAGCCGTGGAGAAATCCAACGAAAAATAATCCCGCAGGTCTATAACCTGAAATGATAATGGAGGGCACGCCGCTTTGCAGGTCGTGCCCTCCTTAATATATATGCAGGTTAGATGAAAAATAAAGCAGTTCAAGGGTCGACTCTTACTAATTCCAATCAGAAAAGCTGCACATTATTATACAGAAAAGATGTCGGCTCATTGAGAAAAAACACTCCAGCCAGAAGCGGCAGCTCGCCTTATCTCTCTGCGCAATATTTCAGCGGCCGATAACGCTAAGAAACTGTTTAATATTTATTTTATCTTGTGTTTGAGAGTCTTGTCAATATATTTATAATCTTGATTCA
>JAXJVW010000274.1:0-10171 GCA_036308365.1 Muribaculaceae bacterium | reverse complement strand
GTGTCACGGCTCCACCCTGAATCAGCAGGATGTTTTTCTGCACACCGTTTTTGTTGGCCTTCTGGAAAAAACGGGGAAGATAACCGGCCTTGCCGACGGCGAACACACCTTTTGACGGACCCGCAACCCAGGTGAGCACTCCTGCGAGCACTCCGAAAGCGAGCGCTATGGCAATCACCGGAGTGAGCCATTCAATGTGGAATGCCTTGCAATAGTTGTCGAAACCAACAAGAAGGCTCTGCACCAGGTTGATATCCTTCTCCGGAATGATAACCCCGAGAGAATAGGTGCCGAGCACAAAAATCAGAACCGTGATCAACGCTCCGCCGAACACCGCCTTGGGATAATTGACCGCCGGACGTGAAATCTCGCGGACATGAACGCCGCTCATCTCCATTCCCGCGTAGAAAAGGAAGATGGAGGCTGCGAGCACAACGTTGTCGAAGTTGGTGAAGTCAGGGAAGAAGCTTCCATGGAAGTCCATGCATGATTTGCCACCCATGCACAGGAACACCACCCCGAACACCACCAGCACCCCGGCAGGGATGATGGTTCCTACCATACCGCCGATTTTCGAAACCTTGCCTACCCAGCCTAATCCCTTCAAGGAAATCAGCGTGGCAAGCCAGTAGATGGCCAGCACCACAACCAAGGTGAAATAGCGGTTTGACGCCAGATGCGAGTCATAGACATGGTCCATGCCCACGAACGCCAGACTCACGGCTCCGAAGGTCAGCACCGTAGGAAACCATATTGTGCTCTCGACCCATTGCAGGAATATGCCGAGGAATCCCGCCTTGGTGCCGAACGCCTCGCCTATCCAGCGGAACATGCCACCCTGCTGATAGGGGAACATGGCTGCCAATTCGGCGGCGACCAGCGACACCGGAATGAGGAAAACCAATGCCGCGAACAGATAGTAGAATGCGGAGCTCATGCCATACTCGGCCTCGGCCGGAAGCCCTCTGAGTGACACCACCGCGACGATGTTCATGATCATAAGGGTGAAAACACCCAGTTTGGCGGCTTTCTTGACGGTGCCGCCCGTTTGTGTCGTTGCCATTTTTGTTACAATTTTATATAGTTGAAATCATTGATATGCTTGATTCACGGCCGGTTACCAGTGGCGATTCAGATGAAATAACCGGCAGGAAACCGCTATATGACCGTTTCCTGCCGGTTTGAATTTATATCGGTCGAGAATCTCGTCAACACAAATTGTGGTTGGCGTTATTTGCCGGTGTGGTTGAACGTTTTAGTTTTCAGCGGGAGGTTCTTCTCCATCGCGATACGGGTTGTGGTGGGGTATTGCAGAGCGTTGAGCTCATTGACAGCGAACTGAATGTCGGCCAGCAGCTGGTCGGCCATGTCGCGGCTGAAGCCCTGTTTGCAGAGCACACGCATAACAACCATCTGCTCAATGTTGGCAGGCATGGTGTAGGCGGGAACCATCCAACCTTTCTGGGCGAGTTTGTCCTGAAGGTCATAGAGAGTCCATTTGGCGGTTGCCTGGAACTCGGGTTTCATGCGCCAAACGAAGATAGGGTTGGGAAGTTCGCAGTTGGCGTAGGGCATGAAAGCGTCCATGGCTGAAACCTGTTCCTTGAGGTAGCGGGCCACCATCAGTGAGTTATACTGGACAGCCTTGTAGCCTTCGAATCCCAGACGGATGAACTGATAGTACTGACCCAGAATCTGGGCGGCGGGGCGTGAATAGTTCAAACCTACCTGGGTGACCTCGGCGCCGAGATAGTTCACAGTGAATGCCATGTCGGCGGGCAGATATTTCTTGTCTTTCCAGACAACCCATCCCAGACCGGGGTAAACCAGTCCGAACTTATGGCCTGAGGTGCTGATGCTCAACACCCATTTCAAGCGGAAGTCCCATTTTTTCTCGGGGTTGAGGAACGGGAGGATGAAACCGCCTGAGGCTGCGTCGATGTGGATGCACACCTCGTTGCCTGTTGCGGCGTTGTATTTGTCGAGGGCCGCGTCGAGGGCTTCAACGTCGTCGTTCAAGCCGGTCCAGGTGACACCCTGGATGGGCACAACGCAGATTGTGTTTTCGTCGCACATCTTGATGGCGGCGTCGACGTCGAGGGTGGGGTGTTCAACGCTCAGAGGCACCTGGCGCATTTCAATGTCCCAGAAATTACAGAATTTTTCCCACACAACCTGATAGGCGGTTGAAATCACCATGTTAGGTTTGTCGTAGGGTTTGCCTGCTTTTTTGCGACGTTCCTTCCAGCGTTTCAGGGCAGCGAGTCCGCCGAGCATACATGCTTCTGACGAACCGATCGCCAGTGCGCCGGCTTTCCATTTGTTGGTTTCAGGAGTGTTCCAGAGATTTGCCACGATGTTGATACATTTCTGGCACATGACGGCGATTCGCGGATACTCGGTTTCATCGATGTAGTTGATGTTCACGGCCTCGTTCATCAGCTTGGTTGCGTAATCATCCATGTAGGTGGTCACGAAAGTGGCCAGGTTCAAACGTGGCTGAGTCTGGGCGAAAGTTTCGTCCTTCACCATCTGATATGCTATTTGTGGAGTCGTTGATCCGTTAGGGATTTTCTCTACAGGTGCGGCCTGAAGCATGGCGTCTGAGCCAAACACGTCAGTCTTAGCGTCGCCTTTACGAATGTTAGGGTCTAAATTTTGGTCGAGCATAAAATTATGTTTTTGGGTTTTGATAATAAGTTTTTCTACAAGGCGATGCGCTTACATCGCACCTGAAAGATTAATTCTATAACATATGGCTCCGCGAAAAAGATTGAACTTGACCCGAAAAAAACTGTTAATTAACGATATTTATACATTGACGGTCCAAAATTTCCGGTGCCGGCACTAACAGCCTGGCTATGAGCGCCGATGATTGCGGTTTCGAGAAACCGCCCTGTTTCAGGGCGAGATTGGTCAGTTGCTGTTTCCCGCCTCAGCGTTAACATTTATCATGGGACAGGCTCTTAATTCTCAGCCGGATCACTTTCCAAGGTAAAAATGAGGATAACTCGCCAAAAATGACTAAATTTGTGAATCAAAGAGAAGTAATCATAATGGAACAAACATCCTCCGACATAAACACCCCCGCGCTTTATCTGTTTCCGGTGCCATTGGCCGATGGTGACATCGACAATGTGATTCCCGGACTGAACACGCGCATACTCCGCGACGTTAAATATTTTATTGTGGAGAACGTGCGCTCGGCGAGGCGTTTTCTCAAGAAATGCGACCGTAGCATCGACATCGACACCCTGACATTCTTCACTCTTAACGAGCAGACCCCCCCGGCTGAGATTCCGGCCATGCTCGAGCCTATGAAGCAGGGCCACAGCATGGGGATAATCTCCGAGGCCGGATGTCCGGCGATAGCCGATCCGGGAGCCGATGCCGTTGCCATAGCACAGAGGCGTGGCTACAGGGTAGTGCCGCTGGTTGGACCTTCGAGCATTCTGATGTCGCTGATGGCATCGGGCTTCAACGGGCAGAGCTTCGCCTTCAACGGCTATCTGCCGATTGAAAAAGGGGAGCGGGCGCATAAGCTCAAGGAGTTGGAGCGTAGGGCCGTGCGTGAAAACCAAACCCAGATTTTCATTGAGACACCTTATCGCAACAACCGCATGATCGCCGACATTGTTGCTGCGCTGTCGCCGCAGACACTGCTGTGTGTGGCCGCTGACATAACCGGGCCTAATCAGTCCATAGCCACCCGTCCGCTCAAGGAATGGGCCCGCGCGACATTCAACTACGACAAAACCCCCGCGATATTCCTGATATGCCACGCCTGAAAATCTCAACCGCGCAGTTCAGTCAGCCGTCGCTTTTCGATGACCTTGAAATGCCGCATGTCGACAACCGGCCGCAGCACTTCAGGTTCGTTTCGTTTGGCAGCGGCAGCAGTGGCAACTGCTCCTACATAGGCAACAATGAGGAGGGATTCCTGATTGACGCCGGAGTGTCGCCTGACACAGTCATCCCCGAGCTCAAGCGCCGCGGCATTGAATTGTCGTCGATCAAGGCCATATGCCTCACCCATGATCATGCCGACCATGTCAGATTCACGTATAAACTGGCCAAGAAGCTGCAGAAAGCGGCTGTGATATGCACCCCCAAAACCCTCGGGGGTATTTTCCGGCGTCACTCGCTGACGACACGTCTGAAGGACTACCACCGCCCTATCTACATAGAGACCCCGTTCAAAATAGGGCGCCATTTTCAGGTGACCGCCTTCAACACCCCCCACGACGGCACGGACAACGTTGGCTATTTCATTGAGATGGCAGGAAAGGCCATGGCCATAGCCACTGACCTGGGGCACATTTCCGAGCGGGTTGACCACTACATGCGTCAGGCCAACTTCATTGTCCTGGAATCGAACTACGACCTGCCGATGCTCCACAACGGGCCCTATCCGGCATATCTCAAAGCGAGGATAGCCGCCGACAACGGCCATCTGGACAATGCCGACGCCGCCCGTTTCATCGCGTCGATCTACACTCCGAAGCTGACCCACCTGTTCCTGTGTCACCTGTCGCACGACAACAACACCCCCGAGCAGGCCGCGGCCACTATGTCGCAGGCTCTGACACAAATTGGAGTGAGGGTGGGCGATGGCTCGCTGAGCCACGACAATTCGTTGACCGACTTGCAGTTAGTGGTGCTTCCGCGTTTCGATGTGACCCCGCTCTACATTCTGCGGTGAGGGAAATGAAAAAAATCGACACGGCCCGATTAACCTTTGCCGTTTCAAAAGGTCATAGATTGTGTTCGTTCCTCAGCGGTGCGACGGGCCGGAGTTGCGCGCATGGTGCGGAGCCGGGCCTTGACAAGAAAAAAAGATTGTAACAAAATAATGGACCATGACGGTCTGTCACTTTTCATCACATGAAAAAAATATTTTCATCAATTCTGTTTACATTAGTGTCGCTGATCACCCTGTCGGCATATAACATCACCGGAACCATCACCGACGACCAGGGTGAGCCGCTGCCCGAAGCCGGGGTCAGGCTGCTCACGGCTCGCGACAGCTCCTATGTGAAAGGTTGTGCGGCCGACATCGACGGCAAATTCAGTCTGCAAGGGGTGGCCAACGGTCGCTATATCATTGAATTGAGCTACATAGGCTACAATCCCCACCGGCAGCAGATCAGAATCCGCGACAACTCGCAGAACCTCGGTCAGATTAAACTCTCCGAGTCATCAATCATGCTCAAGGAAGCGGTGGTGACCGGGGTGAAGACTCCGGTGAAGGTGATGGAGGACACCGTTGAGTTCAACGCCGACTCCTACACCACACAGCCTAACGCCGTGGTTGAGGACCTTCTCAAGCGACTGCCCGGAGTTGAGGTCGACACCGACGGCAAGATAACCCACAACGGAAAAGAGATCACCAAAATCCTCGTTGACGGCAAGGAATTCTTCAGCGATGACCCCAAAGTGGCCTCAAAGAACCTCCCGGTTGAGATGATCGACAAACTTCAGGTTGTTGACCGCAAGAGCGACCTGGCACGTATAACCGGCGTCGACGACGGGGAGGATGAAACGGTCATCAACCTGACCGTGAAGAAAGGGATGAAAAACGGATGGTTCGGAACCGCCGAGGCGGGCTATGGCACTGACTCGCGCTATAAAGCCACGTTCAACGTGAACCGTTTCTGGAACGACAACCAGATCACATTCATCGGCAACGCCAACAACACCAACGAGCTGGGCTTCTCCGATGGCAACGGAAACCGATTCCGTCGTTTCGGCGGCGACAACGGTGTGAACAACTCACAGCAGTTCGGCGTGAACTTCAACGTGGGTAATGCCGAGATTTTCCGTGTTGGTGGCGACGTGATGTACTCCCACACCGACCGCCGGACAACGAAACGGTCGGAGCGAATCTACAACTTCGCCGACTCCATGCCCACGCAGTCGGGGCTGAGCGACGCCAAGGACAAAGGCCACAACATCAGGGCCGACTTCCGTGTGCAGTGGAACCCCGACTCATTCAACACCATGGAGTTCCGGCCCAACATCAGCTACAACGTCAACGACTCCTGGGCGAACGACGAAACATGGAACCGCGCCGGCAACGCCACCAGCGACCTTGTGACACAATCGCGCAACCTGGGCAACTCGCATGGCAAATCGTTCGAGTTCGGTGGCAACGCTGTCTACAGCCACAAGTTCAGGAACCATCCCGGCCGCTCGTTCTCAGTGCAGTTGCGCTATCAGCTCAGCAACGTGCGCGAGAATGAGAACTCCTATTCATGGAACAAATTCTTCATGCTCGACTCGCTCTATCTGACCGACCAATATCTCGATAACCACACATGGAGCAACACCGTGCAGACCCGTGTCACGTGGACCGAACCATTGGGCGATGCCAAGAACGGGAACTTCCTGACCTTCGCCTACAGGGTGCAATACCGATGGAACAACTCCGACAAAAACGTGTTTGACCATCCCGTGGTCTATGACCCCCTGGGAATCGACGAACCGTTCATCGACTACTCCACAGCGCTGTTCAACGACACGCTGAGCAACCAGTTCCGCAACGACTACTTCAACCAGACCATACGCTTGGGTTATAAAAAAGTGACGAAACGCTACAACCTCGACGCCGGCATGAGTCTGGTGCCGCAGCGGTCGGAGAGCCGCGACCTGATCCGTTCCGAACGGTCGATCCCGACACGATGGGTGTGGAACTACGCCCCCTTCCTCCGCTTGAATGTTAAATTCTCCAAGACCTCATCGCTCAACATGAACTACATGGGACGCAGCTCACAGCCCAGCATGAGCCAGTTGCAGCCCGTGGCCGACTACACCGACCCGTTGAAGGTTATTCAAGGTAACCCCGACCTGGATCCTACGTTCTCACACAATGTGCGCCTGCGATTCCAGAACTTCAACCATGAGTCGCAACGCTCGGTGATGCTGATGTTTGACGGTTCGGTGGTTCAGAACAGCATTGTCAGCCGCACGGTTTTCAACCCCGAGACATCGGGCCAGATCACCACCTATGAGAATGTCAACGGAGTGTGGAACGCGCGAATCATGAACATGGTTTCAATGCCTTTTGGAAGCCGCAAAACATGGCGATTCTCAAACATGATCTTCGGAATGGCCAATCAGAACATCGGTTTCAACAACGGTCAGCGCAACACGGCCCGCAACATCATGTTCTCCGAATCATTCGGCATAGCCTTCCGTCCGCAGAACCTTGAGCTCGAGCTTCGTCCCAACTATAGGTTGCAATATCTGACAAACAGTGTGTCGACTGCCGGAAACTCCACCGTCCACAACTACGGAGGCATGTTCAACGGCACCTACTACACCCCCTTCGGCCTGGTTCTGGCAACCGACCTGAACTACAACGCCACCAGCGGTTACAGCAACGGCTACGACACCCGCTCGCTGCTCTGGAACGCCTCCATCGCCTACCAGTTCCTCAAAGGGAAAGCCGCCACATTCGCCGTCAAGGCCTACGACCTGCTGCAGCAGCGTTCGTCAGTTCGCCGTATAACCGGTGGCAACTACACCGAGGACGTGGAGTATAACACCCTTGGCCGTTACGTGATGTTCTCCCTGACCTACCGTTTCAACACCTTCGGCAAAGGCAACGAGCCCGCGTCGCGCAACAATCGCCGGTGGGGTCCCGGCCCTGGAGGACCCGGAGGTCATCGCTGATTCCGCCCGAAGCTTAAAAAAACACTCAAGAGGGTGCGCAGGCCAAATCAGGTCCGGCGCACCCTCTTGACGTTATTCCCGACATTATTCCCCGTCGCCACAAAAATTAATACTATGAAGTCATTTAAACTTTTTTGACTTGTGAAATTTTTCAAGAAACACCACGATGAATGCAAGATAATTCCAGCCTATCCAACTGCAAACGGTTGTGTCAAATATTGTTTTGATGGAACGGAAACCGTCCATCCATGCGTTGGTGCGTTCAATCTTCCATCGCTCTTTATACAGTACGGGATCAAACAGATGATCTTCGGTTGGCTCGCCACGGCGAGGATTGGGACATAGATTTGCAATGATTCCATGCTTTGCCAATGCCATTCTGAAAGATTTGGCATCAAACCCTGCATCGGCATTATTGAAAAGTCCATCAACCTCAAGTCCACAATCCTTGAGTTGCGAGACCAATTCATCGACACGAGGTTCAAACTCATATACATCGTCATGATTGCCCTTTTGTGGCTCGGACATGGCAAGAGGGATACCTTGATTATCTGTAAAGTAAAGCGCGTTAGTGGTTTTACGTTTTTTCCGTCCTGGATATTCAACGGCTTCCCCACCTCGGACGGCAGGTGTATGCGAACCATCAATGTGACTGACAGAAAGGTCGAGAATATGTTTGTATTAATTTCTATAACTTCTGTAAATTAGTTTAGACGACTTCAATTGTAAAATCAAACCGTTCTGATTATTTTCGGTATTTTACATCAGTATCTCTCAAAAATAATACGTAGTTAATTTCTGCAAGATACTTAGCGTTAATGTATTACGGTTGAAAAAAATTTATTACCTTTGCAGCGCAGACCTTTACGCATTTACACCAATCTTGCCGGCAATGATTGGAGGGATTCAGCGGGAGGGAAGCAAACCGGAGTCGTCAGCTCGGAACGATGGCTCCTCTACATAATAGAAAGCGTTTACTCGACGCTCTTTCATTGACAATCGGAAATCTGGAAAATTTCAATCTCAGTCAAGAAAGCGCAAACAGTAGATGCCTGTGTGGATATGTATACTTTATCGGAGTATGGCACAGTTGTGTCATGCCGATTGGTGAATATCATAATCTGCGTGAGGTCTCTGCGTTGTTTGCTCGTTCTACTGAGATGGGCAATTCCAGAGCCTCCGATTGTGGGATGAGCGGCAAGTACGGCTCTCACGCTTTCTTTTTCCAATCATAAACGCCGACGTGGAGAGCCCTCAGGCAAGGAAAAAGTATGAAACAAGTTTTACAAAAGCTTCTGCTCACCCTCCTGGCCAGCATCGCCATAGGCTCGACGGCAACCGCCGCAGTTGAAATAGATGGCATATGGTATACATTATATCCATCCGCTGGTTATGCGGCAATAGCACCAAGTCCAAGCGCTAAACTTCCGTTAGATTCAAAAGGTTCATTAGTTTATTCTGAATCAGGCGATCTTATCATTGAGGGTAATTCGTATGCTGGGAATTTGCGGATTCCGGAAAGTGTGACTTATGATGGAATTGACTACCGGGTAAGAAATATTGCCAGTTTCGCTTTCGCCGGTTGCCCTGATCTCAAAAGTATTGAACTTCCTAAATCCATAGAATGGATAGAGACATCCTATGCTAATCTTTTCTATGGAAGTGACAACATTACATCCATCAAAATTGATTCGGATAACGAAAAATTCAAATCCGAAACCGGATGTATTCTATCTGCTGACGGAGAGAGTCTGTATGCGGTTATACCAAGCTGTACCGGACAATTTGTTGTGCCCTCTACTGTTAAAATTATCAGACAATGGGCGTTTTCCGGAAGTAAGGTAACCTCTATAGACATCGGGATGTCAGTTAATATTGAAACTGGCGCATTTGCCTATGCCGATGAATTGGAATCGTTCATTGTAAATCCGTCTAACAATACATATTGTTTAATAGACGGTATGCTTGTTTATTCGTTAGCACCGAATATCCCCCGGATTCTTTCCTGCCCCGCCAAGAAAAGCGGCATTGTGAAAACAGAGATTTCAGATTGGTACACTATTTCGGACTACGCTTTCGCCCACTGTAGAAAATTGACTGATATATCAATCAATGGAAATGTTCTTGAAACAGGTGCCTGTGCATTCTTAGGGTGTACCAATCTCTTAGACCTTAAGATGAGTGGTGACATTGGTTCCGATATGCTTATCGGTGTAACTTCTCTTAAACATTTTACCCACACAAGCAATTTATTAAGTGACAATGATTGGTCAGAGTTAAGGGATATGTTCCACAAATACTGCCCATTTCTGGAATCTATATCGATTGTAAAGGATGGCTATACATGGGAAAATGGGGCAATCTATTACACAGACAGCAAGAAAAAGGAGCGCTGGTTACAAATTACACCAAGAGGTATCAAAGGTGATTTTGAAATAGTGGATAATACTAACTATATTTCAGCTGAGGCCTTTTATAAATGCTCAGGTATAACATC
>JAXJVW010000273.1:0-9568 GCA_036308365.1 Muribaculaceae bacterium | reverse complement strand
TTGACAAGACTCTCAAAGACAAGATAAAATAAATTTTAAACAGTTTCTTAGAATCATTGGGGACTCCGGCTGAAGAACTCCCCTTTATAGTGTTATGAAATTATGGGGTTATGAACCTTCTATGGGGATTATGACCTATGGGGATTATGATCCCCTATTGGATTATGACTTTTATGGGGTTATGGCCGCATTAGTCTGTCGGGGATTGACGGGTGGGGTTGAAAAAAAGAGACTGCTCTTGGAACAGTCCCTTTTGTGGGGTTATGACCGCTTTGGGCCATTGGTGAAAGATGGTTGCGGTTGTGATTGCGCAACTAAAGTTTATTGGTGGTGATGAAGTCCACGCCCATGTCGGTGAGCTCCTGTGCGCGTTCGGGAGAGTCTATGGTCCACACGTTGACTTTCAGGCCCAGATCATGAAGCATGGCCACATCCTCGGCTGTCACAGCGGTGTGGATCAGGTCGACGTCGATGTTCTGTGCCTTGATCCAGTCGAGGCTTTCCTTCCATTTGTTTCCACCGAGGAACTGTCGTTTCACGTGGGGGAAATCACGTCCGATAACTTCGAGGCAGGGTTTCATTGATGTCAGCATGATGACATTGTCGGTCATCCCCGCTTTTTCTATTTCGGCCATCAGTGCGGGAATCAGTGAGGTGTCCTTGCTGTTGACTCCGGGGGTCCATTTCATTTCAACCACGCAGTTCACTCCTGCATCCTTACACTGCTGCAGATATTCGGCCAGGGTTGATATTTCACCTGTGTAGATTATGTCGGCGCGGGTTTGAGTGTAACGTTCCGCCTTGAGGTCAGAGAGGGGCGCTTCGGCAACTACCAGTTTGCCACCTAAACGCTCGGTGTTCTCATCATGGGAGATGACGAAGATGGAGTCGGCCGACATGCGAACGTCACATTCCAGCCATGTGTAGCGTTTGGCGCCGTTGGCAAAGGCAGCCCGGGTGTTTTCCACCCCCCACAGCGATCCGCGGTGGCCTACCTTGATGGGTTCGGCGGCTGACATGTTCATAACGGCCAGCAAACCGACAAGAAATGATAATGTTGTTTTCATGAATAGTTTTATATTAGAATTAGTGATGTGTTATGCTCGGCTGTGACAATGTCAGGGCGCTGCTGGTCAATCGGTTGTGACTGATATCACACCATTCCGTCGAATGCCGTTGGTATGGGTGTGGAGAAGTTCATATCCTTTCCGGTGATGGGGTGGATGAACCTTAGGGTCTGGGCATGGAGCGCCAACCGGTGTATAGGGCTTGATTTTGCTCCATAACGGCGGTCGCCGGCGATGGGGTGGCCCAGATCTTTCATGTGCACACGGATTTGGTTTTTTCGACCGGTGTCGAGCGACACCTCCATAAGGGTGTAGCCCTTGCGCGACCGCAGTTTCTTCCAGCGTGTCACGGCCAGTTGTCCCTCCTTGGGGTTGTCGGTAGAATAGACCTCATGCTGCGAGTTCTCGGTCAGATAAGAGCGGACCACGCCTTCCGGTTCCTCGATGAAACCCTCAACCACGGCCAGGTACTTGCGTTCCATGACCATGTTGTTCCAGTTATGCTGCATCCGCTCCTTGGCCTGGGCTGATTTGGCGAACATCATCAGTCCGGAAGTGTCTCGGTCAAGGCGGTGCACAATGAAGATTTTGTTGCGGGGATCTTTCCATTTCAAGTACTCGCGCAGAATTGAGTAGGCCGTGCCCTCCTTGATTTTGTCGGTGCCCATTGAGAGCAAACCGTAGCCTTTGTTCACAACGAGAATGTCATCATCCTCATAAACCAATTTCAGTCGGCGGTGGTAGAACACCGGGAATTCACGGGAGATGTTCACTTTCACCTCATCGCCGGGTTGCAGTTCGAGATTGAACTGTGTTGTGACGTTGCCGTTGACCATCACCTGATTGTGTCCTAAAAGTTCCTTGACATTTGTTCGTTTGCGCTGAGGCATTGAAGCGATAAGGAATTCCAGGAGCGGTGATTGGTTGACGGGAGAGTATGTTTCTATAACATCAGGGCGGAACGGACGCCGTTCCGCACCTGGTTTTGCCTTGAAAAATTTTGCCATTATTTACGTGTTGTCCTGCCTTTTCGGGCCGGTCGTTTGGGTTTGTTTTCCTGAGATTTCACTATTTCCATGCACTGGTCGAACGACAGGTCGGCTGGTGAAGTCACAGATTTGGGTATTTTGAAATTTTCCTTTTTGTAGGAGATGTAAACCCCGAATCGTCCGTTGAGAATCTGGAGGTCATCATCTTCCGTGAATGTTTTCACCACTCGTTGTTTTTCTTCCGAGCGTTTCGCCTCAATCAGTTTCATCGCTTCCTCGAGGGTGATTTCCGTAGGAGCCATATCCTTGGGGATTGAGACAAACTTGTTGTCATGTTTGATGTAAGGACCAAATCGGCCTACGGCTACCGTGACCACCTTATCTTCGTATTGACCTATTTCCCTGGGTAATTCAAAAAGTTTGAGGGCTTCGTCGAGGGTTATGGTGTTGACCGACTGACCTTTGAGCAGCGATGCGAACTGAGGTTTTACTTCGCTGTCGGTTTCACCTAACTGCACCATTGGACCGTAACGGCCAATTTTCACCGACACCGGTTTGCCTGACACAGGGTCGGTGCCTAAGAGTCTTTCGCCCACGCGGTGCTCGAGGCGCACCTGGAGAGCGTTTTCAACCGAGGGGTGGAACATGTCGTAGAAATCCTTGATTTGCTCCGTCCAACCCAGCGTGCCTTCAGCGATGGCATCGAATTTCTCCTCGACGCTTGCAGTGAAGTTAAGGTTTAATATTTCAGGGAAATACTCTGTCAGATAGGTGTTTACAATCACACCTATGTCTGTTGGGATCAGTTTACCCTTATCACCGCCAACGGTTTCCGTTTTATCTTGTTTCTTTATTTTGCCATTGGCCAGAGTCATGGTGGTGTAGGTCCGTTTTACACCCTCCTTCTCACTTTTGACAACATATTCACGTTGCTGGATTGTAGAGATTGTCGGTGCATAGGTTGACGGACGGCCAATGCCCAGTTCCTCCATTTTTTTCACGAGTGAGGCTTCAGAGTATCTTGGCGGATGCTGAGTGAAACGCTGTGTGGCAGAGATTTCGTTGACAGTCAGGCGGTCGCCTTTAGTCACGGCAGGCAGCGATAGCTGGTCGGTTTCAGGTTCGGTGACATCGTCGCTCCCCTCAATGTAGAGTTTGAGGAAACCGTCGAATTTGATGACCTCACCGGAAGCTATGAAATACTCCTGCCGGTTCGACACATTGATGTCGACAGTTGTTTTCTCCAACTGAGCGTCGGCCATCTGAGAGGCTACAGTACGTTTCCAAATAAGGTTATAGAGGCGTTTTTCCTGAGCGGTCCCCTCAATGGTGTGCTTGTTGATGTAGGTAGGACGTATCGCCTCGTGGGCTTCCTGGGCACCCTTCGACGAGGTGTGGTAGTGTCGGATTTTGAGATATTCCGCACCCATGTCACGTTTGATTTCATCAGAGATGGCGGCCAGTGCCAACTGCGAGAGGTTGACCGAGTCGGTACGCATGTAGGTTATGTGTCCCTCCTCATAGAGACGTTGCGCAACCATCATTGTCTGTGACACTGTCATTCCGAGTTTTCTTGCCGCTTCCTGCTGCAATGTTGAAGTTGTGAAGGGTGGGGCAGGTGATTTTGTGGCAGGTTTGACAGAAACCTCGGCCACCGAGAATGAGGCTGATTTGCATGCTTCAAGGAAGTCGCTTGCATCCTTTTCAGAGCCCATGCGTTTGTTGAGTTCAGCCCGGAGATGCGCTTTGCTTCCATGTTCGAACACACCCGCCACACGATAGTATTCCTCAGGAACGAAATTCGAGATTTCATTTTCGCGTTCCACGATCAGCCTGACGGCCACCGACTGCACACGTCCGGCCGAGAGTGACGGTTTGATTTTTTTCCAAAGAACGGGTGAGAGTTCGAAGCCCACAATGCGGTCGAGGACCCTTCGCGCCTGCTGGGCGTCGACTCTGTTAAGGTCGATTCCGCGCGGGTTTTCAATGGCGTTCAGAATGGCTTGTTTGGTAATTTCGTGGAAAACGATTCGGCGAGTGTTCTCAGGTTTCAGCCCGAGCACGTCGTAAAGATGCCACGCAATGGCTTCACCCTCGCGGTCCTCATCGGAAGTGAGCCACACCATTGACGCGTTTTTCGCAGCCTGGCGCAGTTCGCTCACCAGCTGCTGCTTATCGTCGGGGATTTCATATATGGGTTGGAAATTGTTGTCAACATCAATACTGAAGTTCTTGGAGCGGAGGTCACGAATGTGGCCGTAACTCGACATCACTTTGTAGTCTTTCCCCAGAAACTTTTCGATGGTTTTCGCTTTTGCCGGGGACTCAACAATCACCAGATTCTTCAGTTTTGCACTCATTAATATATATGTTTCAGATATGTACTTTTTAAATTCAGCCACAAAAGTAGTAAAATTATTCTCGCAAGGTGTAGTAATTAACAATTTTTTTTAGTTTTTTGTTTCAAGAATAGTGTCGCGGGTGATTGCATCTAAGCAATTAATGAGTAAATTTGCAAAGAAAATAGAGGTAAGAAAGATATGAATATCTATTTACGGCTTTTTATCACGTTTTTTAAAATCGGATTGTTCACCTTCGGTGGCGGTTGGGCCATGATTTCCATCATAGAGCGAGAGATTGTTGACAAGCATGGATGGCTCGAGCGGAATGAATTCCTTGATTTGCTTGCCGTGGCGCAGTCGCTTCCCGGCATACTCGCCGTCAACATTTCGGTTGCTGTCGGTGACAGGTTGCGAGGAGTCAAAGGGAGCATGTCGGCGGCATTCGGCACCATCCTCCCATCGTTTCTGATCATTCTGGCGATAGCGATATTCCTGACTCCCGATGTGATCAAGAACAACGAGATTGTGAGCGCAGTTTTCAAGGGTATCCGCCCTGCGGTTGTAGCATTGATCGTAGCGCCCGTCATAAGTAGCGCCCGCGCCGCCAAAATAGGGTGGAAAACCATCTGGATACCCGCCTTGGTGGCGGTTCTGATATGGAGCAAGTTGCCCGTGGTGTCAAATCCCATACTGTACATAGTGCTCGGAGGTTTAGGGGGTTATTTCTGGTATGTTAACCATAGCGTTAAGAGAGTCACTGACGACAAATCAGAAAGGGGGAACCCAAAATGATATATCTGAAACTAATTTGGAGCTACCTGAAAATAGGGCTGTTCGGTTTCGGCGGCGGCTACGCCATGCTTGCCCTCATAGAGCGTGAGATTGTTGGTTCGGGATGGATAACAGAGCAGATATTCACTAACATAGTGGCCATATCGCAGATGACGCCCGGCCCGATAGGGATCAACTCAGCCACCTACATAGGGTATGTGGCGCCCGGACTCGCCGGATTCAGCGGTGTGGCGTGGGGTGTTCTCGGATCGATGCTGTGCACACTCGCCGTTGTGCTTCCGCCCTACATACTCTGCTTATACACGAGCCATTTCATTGCCCGACACAAAGAGAGCGCCTATGTCAAAGGGGTGTTCACGGGGCTTCGTCCGGTGGTTGTAGGGTTGATAGCCTCGGCCGCCCTGCTGCTGATGAACAGCGCCAACTTCGGCTCGGAAACGCGCGACGTGCTTGTCAGCGTGGCGATTTGCGTGGCGTCGTTCTGCACGGTATACTTCACTAAGATCCACCCGATAGCGGTGATAATAGCGGCCGGAGTGGCCGGATTTATATTATTTTGACACATGGACTACAATCAGGCGATAGCATTTTTATATAACCAGACACCACAGTTTGAACGGATAGGAGCGGCGGCTTACAAGCCCGGGTTAGAGACCACCCGCCGACTTGACGACGCATTCGGGAATCCCCACCGACGATACCGTACGGTTCACGTTGCCGGCACCAACGGGAAAGGTTCCACGGCCCACACGCTGGCCGCCATACTTCAGTCGCAGGGGTATAAAGTGGGGCTTTACACATCGCCGCATCTGGTTTCGTTTCGTGAGCGTATCAGGGTTAATGGCGCCATGATTCCTGACAGCGATGTTGTTGACTTCATTGAACGTTATCAATCGATGGATTTCGATGGCTCGCCCTCATTTTTTGAACTCACCACCATCATGGCGTTTGATCATTTCGCCCGACAAGGTGTTGACATAGCGGTTATTGAAACCGGCTTGGGGGGACGGCTCGACAGCACGAACATCATCACGCCCATGCTGAGTGTGATAACAAACATATCCAAAGACCACACCGCCCAGCTCGGTGACACCCTCGAGGCCATCGCCGGGGAGAAGGCGGGGATAATCAAACCGGAGGTGCCTGTTGTGCTTGGTGGAATCGGGGATGACCTGAAACCGGTGTTCTACGATAAAGCACGTGAAACCGGGTCGAAGGTGATATTGTCAGAGCCGTTGTTCAAATCGTTTACCCACAGAACCGTTACGGAGAACCACAAACCCTACATAGAATATTCGAACACTCCATTTGGAAAAATCATGGGGGAGCTCACCGGGGAATGTCAGCCCGAGAACGCCGCTACGATAATGACCGCCGCGATGGCGCTTGACAGACTTGGAGTGCGTGTTTCGGCCGAGTCGGTTGCCGACGGCTTCGCCAAAGTGTGTGAAATGACCGGACTGATGGGGCGATGGATGACAGTTGCGGGAAATCCTGCCATCATTATGGACACGGGGCATAACATCGGCGGATGGGAATATCTGTCGACCCAGCTTTCCGGCATCAACGACATCATAATCGGATTTGTGAAAGATAAGGATATACGACCCATTCTGCGCCTTATGCCACAGGGGCACCGATATTACTTCACGGCACCGGATATTCCCCGCGGTCTCCCGGCCACTGATCTCAGAGAGATAGCTCAGGGAGAGGGGTTGGACGGTCAGGCGTATGACAATGTGGGTGACGCCATCGAAGCGGCCCGTGAAGCTGCCGGACCCGATTCGAAGCTGTTTCTTGGCGGCAGCAATTATCTTGTTGGCGAGGCGCTCGAGTATCTGTCGGTTCAAGGCTGAGACTACCTGCTCAGGTCAGGTAGACGGTCGTTCCAACATTGATTGGTTATGAACTCCCTCAATGTGGGGAGCTGAGGTGCGCAGAATCCGAGTTTTGCCAGGTCGCGCGCCCAACGGTAGCGATTGTCGAGACGTTTTAACAGCTGGTCAGACAGAGATAGATTTTCGGGATACTGGTGTTTGAACCGTGCATACTCCATTTCGCAAGAATCTTTTGGGCCGATATATGACTGATAGAACTGCACGAACCGCGGGTAGTGATAATCGTCGGTAGAGGTGCGTTTCATGTTTAGTTCATCATCCGCTGGCAGAGGTCGGAAAAGATAATTCTGATTATCCTTAACCGGGTGAATCATTTTACCCTTGTCGGCCGTGGCGTTATCCTGTTTAGATTTTAGGGCCGCTCTCCGCTGGCGCGCTTCTTCAGCCCGTTTACGTTTTATGACCGCTTCATAACCGGCTTCGAGGTCGTATTGCTCCTGATAGCGCATGACGTTTTTCAGCAGGAAATCATAGGCAACCTGTTCAGCCTGCGATAAGCCATCAGGAGCGGTGTCATGAAGGATGAATGCGCACAGCGCTGACATTACACGTGAGAGGAACTCAGGCGATTGGCTGTCCAACACCTCCAGCCATTCTTTTTCGATTATTATCTGTTTCATAGCGTTTTTTTAGGCAAAGATAATAAGACTGCATGGCGATTGGACAGAAAAAGGTAATGCCGGGGATAACGCATTTGATGACAATTAACTTGGAAACCCGCACGCATACCGCTGATTAACAGCGATGTGCTGGTTTAATGGATAAATGTTAAAGAAATAATTTTAACATTATTGGAGAGACAAAGAAAAAGCCGCACACACATTGCCCGAGGGCTTGTGGGTGCGGCTAAGACGTTTATGGTCAGAGATTGTTATTTTTTCACGTTGTAAACCACTCCGGTGGCCACATTCAGATCGTAGGGGTAGTAATGGATTGAGAATGCGAACGGGCGGTTGATAGTGATAGTTTCCGCACCTTGGCATGAAAGTTTTTCACGAGATTCAGAAGGTTTCACAGTTTTGCTGTGTGCGCCTTCCTCAGAAATCTTCACGCTTGCCACACCCTTCAGAATAGTGGCTGCGGGAGTTTTCCATCCGATAGACTGCTGAGTGTAGGAATTCCATCCCATAGTCTGCAGAGTGGTTGAGATGAAAGCAGATTTCTCCACTTCAAAGAACGGCACAGTGGCAAGGAGTGAAATTTTAGAAGCGTTTTCTTGAGTGAGCGGATACTGCGGGCGAACAGGAGCGAACGATTTGACGAACTCATTGAAGTCACCATTGGGGATATAGAACTGTATGCAACCATTTTGCAACGGAAGCACCACGATCTTTCCCCAGTCAGTGGTCTCGCAGTAAGACAACGGAGATCCAAACTCGAGGCCCTTCACCGTCACAGTTGAACCATCATTGTTTTTGAAGGCCACATCGACCACATCGTTAGAACTTTGATCGAAAGCCCAAGGCATTTCGAGACTCAGAACATTAGCTAACACCACCTGAGCGTTGTTGCTGCCGAAGAAATCGCTAACCTTAAAGTTAGACTTCCACCAGTCATTGGCAGATTCAGTGACATTTCCCTCAACCTCGATAGGCTCAACCAGGAAATTCTCCAGCAAAGACTCCTTGAGCTCCTTGTCGAGAGATATGCCGGAGCCCATCCATGCGTAATAGTCACCGAAAGAGTTTTCAGTACGGTTGTTGATTTTATAAATATAGGAATTGAGCGTAGAGAGGTTCAAATTCGAATCTTCTTTCAGTCCAAACATGTTTCCATAGCCGACCAGATCCTTTTCAGAGAGGAGATTGGCCATCATAGAAACAGAATTATAAGTCATGAAGGGTGAAATCACCCAGTTCTCGCCTGCGTTATTTCTGCCGAATTCCGAAACCAATCTGCCATTGAAATCGAAAGAGCCGTCCATCAATTCAGTTTCATTCGGGGTCAGAGGGTAATCAGGTTCGGGAGCCGGGTCAAAAGAATCATTGGAGCAAGAAGCAAAAAGCGCTACTGACAAAGTGCCGGTTATAATATTTCTGAGTTTCATAATTTTGAGGTGTTAGAAAATTTCAAAAATGTTAATAACGAATCTCATAAAAAGATGTGATATTAGATAGGTTGGTTTCAATTACAATTATTTTGCAAATATAACGAAATATTAAAATGGAACAAATGATTTTTTGAGATTTAGTATTGGAATAACATTCTTTAACATATTTATGACGCATAACCGAAATAACGTAATGCAATGAAACGGGAGTTTCCTCGGGGCAAAAAAGTAGTGGGAAAAGGATATAATAAGACTGCGTTTCATAAAAAAACGCCTCTTAGGTCAGAATCTTATGAAAAGCGGTCAAAGGCCCTTCGACCTCCTTTAGTATGATATGGGGCCAAAACAAGCGAATCCGTGTCGTTGCAACAGCGACACGGATTCATATTCGTTTCACAAAACACACTCTCAGAAACTGTTTAAAATTTAT
>JAXJVW010000272.1:0-5280 GCA_036308365.1 Muribaculaceae bacterium | reverse complement strand
GAGAGTACGTCAATGTGATTTTCCATATTGGTTATAGTTTTTATAGATATACTTCGAAATCGTCGATCCCTATGATGCACACGTCATGTATCAGCCTGATCTCACCGCTTTTCAGCAGTTTTATAGAGCGGGTCCCTTTGTAGTAGTCGTAGCGGAGCGACACGGCGTTGTCGTATTGTATCAGTGCGCCGGTTTTGAGGCGTACCACGGTGAGCGACACGGGCTGGCCGGAGTCGAGCATCTTGCGAACCTGGGAAATATGTATACCTTTTTTTCTGATCATGAGAAATCGGCGGTGAATTCGTGGGTGAATATGTGGGTGTGACCGGGAACGAGCATGGCCATCTCTGAGTCGAGGAGCACGGGGCGCGCCCCTTCCATCCTGAAACTGAATTTCATGGTCACGAGGTTCTCGTCGTCGTTGTCAACTTCGCAGGTGTGGTCGGTGATGAGTATCCGGTAGTCGTCGACGGAGCCACAGAGTTCTACCTCATGTGAGCAGAACAGTTGCTCGAGGGTCAGGGCCTGGTCGGGAGTCAGGGCGCCTGTCTCTACCTCGAAAGTTCTGTTGATAACCTGATTATAGTGGCGTGACTTTCCGCCACAGATGGCTGTGTCTCGGTCAACGGAGGTCTTACGCTTGAGTTTACCGACAACATCCACGAATTCGGGAACATTGAAAAGATTCCGGAACCGGAAAAGCAGATACTCTGGATCGTCGGCCAGGTAGTAGATTTTCTGGATGTCGCCGTGCTCTATGGAGAAGTAGCCCACGCGGACCATCTCTACGCCGGGGTCATGTTCTGTCTTATGGAGGGCGAAGTTGATGATTTCATTGACGGCGAATGATACCCAGTAGGTGCCACTCTGGCGGGTGAAATCACGCTCGGCCATGACAGTCCGTCCGGTGGCGTCGGTGCCGACTACTTTCACATGGTAGTTCCTGTCGCCTGTCTCCATGTGTGCCATACTGATGGCGGAGTTGCGGTGTACTATCGAACTCTGTGAGGTGGTCCAGAAGCAGTTGCGGTAGTCGAAATCGGAGTTCAGGTTGTAGGTGCAATACATCACGTTGAAGTCCAGCGCCACGCCGTCAATCACCACTGACATCATGTCGGTGAACCTACCCCTGGCCCGGAACCGTTCCTCGATAAGTTTACCCAGGGCGGAGAGCTCTACCACGCCGTTGAAGGCATACAGTGTGGTTTGGAAAAATATATCTATCTCTCCGTCGGGGTCACGTATCACGGCCACGGCCACCTTGGCTTTGTCGGTGCGGGCCTGGATGCTGTCGAGGCGTGATGTCAAAACATACTCGCCATCTGCAAAACTGGTAATGAATTCTGTTGCCATGCCACAAAATTACCGCCGGAAGAACCTCCCGCAAAAGACACAAAAAAAGCCGTCACGATCTTCGTGACAGCTCTATGTTAAGTGTCTCTCTCTCCCGGTCAGACTGCACTGCGACGTGACCGGCTCGAGGGATTCTGACGGTAATATTCCCGTTGCTCCTCGTTGAGTATCTCCACCTGCTGCAGATAGCATATCTTATGCCAGACCATCGAGTGGCGGGTGACTTCTTTCACTCTCTCTTTCTCTGCCCTCAAGGCCTCTTTGGCTTCGGGCAATGTCACCTGTCCGATGGCGGTGTTAAGATGGCCTACTGTTCTGAAGCAGGCTGACTGGATTTCTCGGCGTTCCCCTTTGTAGCGGAGACGCATCGCTTGCGCGCGTAATTCGAATTCGTTCATTTTGGTAGACAATTTAAATGAAGTTTAACAATATGTTTATAAAGTGGGGTCGCAAAAAAAGGGTTCCGCTCCCCGTTGTCTACCACTCTCATGAGCTGTGGGCGCATTAACGCTCCACACGGGACGGAACTCTATATAACTACGGCAAGGCATAAAAAATGCCCGCTGCTGTATGTCGGCGGACTCTCATCCGCTCATGAACTATGTGGTAGACATTGCAAATTTACGACAATTTAGCGACTCCACCAAATATTTTTAAAGAAAAAATTTAAAAAATATCTTGATTTTTGTTTTGCAGATTCAAGATATTTTTGTAACTTTGTAGTGTAATCAATGAGGGATTACAACGGATAATGCCTGACGCCGAAAAAAGAAAGGCCTAACCCCTGACAAATCCGCATTATGTTGACATTGGAAATTAACATCAGGATTTGGAAATTGAAGATTGCTAAAATCACTCTGACAATCTTCTAATCCAAGAAAGGGTGGCCATGAGCCTTAAAGACTTCCTCAAGGGAGGC
This sequence comes from Muribaculaceae bacterium, assembly GCA_036308365.1. GTDB lineage: Bacteria > Bacteroidota > Bacteroidia > Bacteroidales > Muribaculaceae > CAJUPY01. The sequence goes on along the minus strand of JAXJVW010000272.1, from coordinate 3,008 downwards.
GCCCTTTTCTTGTCGGGGTTAAACCTATGCAAATTTACAATTTAATTATGGAAAATCAAAATCGAGGCAATGGCCATGGCGGACGCCGCGAGGGTGCGGGTCGGCCACGAGGCGAGAATAACGCACGCTCCATCGCTCTGAGAATACCAAAGGATGTAGCCGAGATTCTCGACCGTCAGGAGAATCGCTCGGCCTACATTATCGAGGCTATAAGGGCCTACGACCATGAGCAACGCAAGCAAACGATTCTCGGAATTGAAATCAGCTATACCAAGAACAAGTAACCTAACGGGCCGGCAGAGAGTGACTGTCGGCCCGTTTTTCTCATTTATGGCTGGCACCTTTCGGATGTATCATATCCGCTCGGCAAAGTGGATATGATTAAAGTGCGCAGTATGCCGGAGTGGCCCGGAGGGTAACGCCAAAAAAAATCTAAAATAAAACATTGAAACATACCTGAATTTTGTGAAAACCTACAAAATAAGTGGTTTCTGCGTGAAAAATTCACGTTAGAATGCCGTTTTCCGTACAAAATGGACAAAAATCAAAAAAGGTCGCCCACGGGTTAGCGTGAACGACCTTCAAGGAAGAAAGGAGTGTGAGTAGGGAAAGAACTATCGCTTACGATATACAAGGAGTAGTAGTAAGGTAGCCGTGAGAAGGCTGAATAGGAATCGCCTCAGGTGTGGGAAGGAGTCTGTTTCTGTGCGGGTGGTAGTCGCGGTGTCAGTGGTCTGCCATGCCTCGATGGCCAGGGTGTCTTTTTCGGCCGTCATCCGCTGTTCATGAGCGGTGGATTGTGTGTGGTTAATGGCTCGGACGGACTGAATACTCACCACTCGGGGTGATGCCCTGGGGCCCTGCTCCCCGGAGTCGGGCGGGAAGTATTCAACGGTGACGCCGGCCAGTTCTATCTCTGTAGTGGTGGCCAGGGCGGTGAGCACATTTTCTGCGGTCACAGATTCGGTGCTCTGCTGAATGGTGACTGAGGTGGTGTCGGCGGACTGCACTGTGGTCTGTTTGGCAGATCTGCAGGAGGCAAGCACCGATAGAACCAATAGGAGAAGTGGTATTATAATTCGCATATCTTGAACGAGGGACATGCCTTGTTGGCAAATTCATAATGGCCATGGACGGTGGCACCGGGGAAACGACGCTGCAGCTCGGCGACAAGGTCGCGCAGGGCTTCGCGCTGTTCGTGGGTGCGGGTGTCTTTGGGGGTCTTCCCGTCTGAAGCACACCCCCCGACGTAGCTCACGCCGATGGAGTTAGCGTTGTGCCCTTTGGTGTGGGCTCCGGCAACTCCGAGGGGTCGCCCCTCACGGACTGTACCGTCACGCATCACCACGAAGTGATACCCTATATCGCTGAACCCCCGGGCAAGGTGGGCCTGACGTATCTGCTCCACACTGTAGTCTTTCCCTTCCGGGGTGGCGGTGCAGTGTACTATGATTTCAGTGATGGGGCGGAGGCAGGGGAGGAGTTTACCCCAGGTTTGCTGACCGACAACACCGTCGACGGTCAACCCATGTTCTTTTTGAAAGGCTCTGACGGCTGTCTCGGTGGCTTCGCCGAAGATTCCGTCTTCTGCAAGGTGCAGTCTGTTCTGCAGGGCCTTGACTGCTGCCCCTCGTGAGCCTAATTTGAGTGTCTGCATGTCATACCGGTATATTATGGAGCTTCATCCGCTCGGTCAGCACTTTGTCTAACTGAGCCATCTGCTCTATTTGGTTTAAAATAAGTTTCTGTTCGTGTTCGCTGATCCGCTGAAAACGGAACTGGTCTTCAGTGAAGGTGCGGAGGTTTTTCAAATGCCCGGCGTTGCGCGCATGGAGCTCGGCCAGGCGTATCTCATATGGTTTCATGTGTCTGCACGGTGTTGCGTCGCTCTCTATCTCGGATGGCCTCGATAAAGGGCTTGATTTGGAAATTCAGGTCTATACCGATAAAGGCGCCGGATGCCACGAGCAGCATGCCGAAAACGGTGATTACTGATGGATGTATTTCGCCCATCGGCGGCATATAGAGGGCGAGCATCACAACGGTCATGCCGAAGATCACCAGCAGAAATGCCAGAACGGTCTGGATGGTTATTCGGCGTTTGAATGTGGTAATTGTCTGCATAGCGGAGAGGGTTTGGGTTTGGGTTTGAGTTCATTGCAATGGTACTATTGCACGGCTGCACTGCAAAAGACGGGTTGAAGTCACATAACGCCGGAGGTGTCGATAAATGATGCGCCGGAATAGGGGCGGTTCTCGCACCCTATGTAGAGGGTATCGAAGGCATCGGTGCCGTCGGTCCTGAGTTCGAGACGATCGTCTTCGGTCTCGGCGAGCTTCTCGCCTGATTTATCTTTCTTGAAGCCGTTGCGACCCCTACTCACTCCTGCGCTCTGGATGGCCAGGATAAGGTCGTCGTTATTCTGCCGGTTGAAGTATGGGGTCAGTCGGTTCAATCCGGCGAAACCTCGGTTGATAAGGTTGTATTTTTCATCATGGCGCATGGGGTTGCCGAGGGGCACCGGCACCACGTGCCACCCATGTTTCTCGAATTCGTTGATGATGGTGTAGCGGAAGTCGATGGAGTTGACGGCGTAATTTGAGCCGAGGGCGGTGGTGTCGTAGTAGAAAACGATGGTTTTGCACCGGTGGTGTGCGTAGTATTGGCAGAAGTCGGCCACGAGGGCGGGGATTTTCCGTTCATACTTGACGTAGAAGGATTTCAGCACGTTGAGTCGGCCGAGCCGTTCATCGGGCTGGCCGGAGACAATCCAGTTGATATTGGCGTTGTAGTCCATACCAATACAGATGGGGCGATACCGGTCAAGGTCACGGTCGGCACGACAGTCCATAGCTTCGGGATGAAAGTCGAAACCTATGGTGTCGAGGTATTCGAAATCGCTGTCGTTATATTTATGATCTTCTTTCATGGAGCTATAGAAGCCGTCGCGCGCAATACCGATTTTACGACACATGATGGAGGTCTGGAAGGTCAACGGGGTGAGGTC
>JAXJVW010000271.1:0-2437 GCA_036308365.1 Muribaculaceae bacterium | reverse complement strand
TCTTCGGAGGGGGTGTCGTCGGCGGTGTAGCGTCCTCTGACCTGAATCCAGCAGGAACCCATACCGAGGTCGGCCGCCTGTAGCTGCATGAAAGCCGCAGCCACGGAAGCATCTTCAATCCATGGTTCGGTGCGGGTTGTGTCAACGGCTACGACGATTGCGAGAGGGGCGGATTTGAGAGCGTTGGCGCCGAGGGGTTTCACGTCGTTCAGCCTGGTTAGCGTTTCTTTGTCTTCGACAACGATGAATTGCCAGGCGCGGCTGCTTTTAGAAGTCGGGGCCATCAGACCCGCCTCGAGAATCAGTTTTACGTCGTCGGGGTTTAGGGGCTTGTCGGTGTAACGTCGGATTGAACGTCGGTTTATACAGAGGTCGTGAAAATTGTCCATGATGAAATTCAACTGCTTTATCTATGGCAGGGCCATGCGTCGGGGAAAATGTCCGCGAGGCTGCTTCGGTGGAATTCTATCAGTGATTGGGCCGATGTTCCGGTCGCGGCGATGACACGTGTTCTGCCGTTGAGGTTAACTGTTTCGAGATATTGCTGCGGGTGCGCTTTGACAAAAGCCTCCGCCTGCCGACTGTTGTCGAGCGATGCCACCACGAGATAGTAGGGGTGGTTGTCGCTGAAGGGAGCGCCGCAGGATTTGCGGTTCAGCTCGGTTTGAGAAATTGTCAGGGATGGCGACAGAGAATCGGCGGGAATGGCGATGTTCAGGGTTATCTCCACGGGGGTGTGGATCTGCGCCGGTTTAGGGGCGGTCACTTCCGGGATAGCCAGAGAGGCGAGATGCATTTCCGTTTCGCCGGCTGGGATTGGAGTGGTGGTCAGGAATCCTATGGCGACCAACAGGATGATTGATGCGGCCACTCGGATTAGGTTGATTGGCCGGAACACCGGTTTGCGTTCGGGTTTGAGGCATTGCTCGCGTTGTTCGACGGTTGTCACATGGAGCGGTTCGAGCCCGTAGAGCGAAGGTGATGCGAAAAATGGCGACTTCGGCTGGAGGGTTATCGCACCGTGGTCCTGTCGGGTCAGTGAGCCGATGTTCCCGGCGTTGAGCGAGGCGTCAGGCTCGGCGAGAGCATTCTTTATGGCTGCAACCTGTTCGGTCACGAAGGCTACGGCTTGTTCGTAGGAAATTTTGTTTTTCCGGGAGATTGATGAAGCGAGGATGCCGTCGGTGTGGGTCAGTTCAGGGTTGAAGAGCACACGTTTGCGTGGCGGGAGCATCAGCCCAGATTCAGCGACGTATTCTGCGGGGATGTGCTGAATGACGAAAGCACCCAAATCCGGCACGATGACGCAGTCGTGTCGGTGGAGCAGGAATTCTATGTGGGTGAAAATTTCGTTCATCATCACAAAGGTACGAAAAAACGCGGGAAATTACAATAATTCCGCTGAAATAATTTTCATGGGGAGATTCATGGAGACTGATAATCGGCGCAGTCATCGGAGGTTCGCTTTGCGGCGGGGTCAGTGTGGCTTCAGGGTGTGGGTTATTCGATGAAGACTGTGACCAGTTCGCCATCGCCGTCAACAGCGACTTTCGGCATTATTGCCGGGATGAGCAGTGTCTGGCCTTGAGGCAGCGGGTGGACCGATCCGTCGGGGGCAGTCAGGGTCATGTCGCCTTTTATTGCTACGGCTATAGTGAACGAGCGTCGACGTTCGAGGTCCATGACGAAATGTTTGTCGACCTTGATTATCGATGAGGTGAAATAGGGGCACCGTTCCAGCAGGGTCTCCTTGTTTGTTTGTGCGGGGATGTTGCGCGCGGTGCGTGTCGGCAGGTCGTAGTCGATGGCGTCGACACTCTCCTCGATGTGGAGTTTGCGCGGTTTTCCGGATGCGTCGGGACGGTTGTAGTCGAAGATGCGGTAGGTCACGTCGCTGGCCTGCTGCACTTCGAGGACGAAGTTGCCCTGACCGAGCGCGTGGACACAGCCCGGGGGGAGCATGATCATGTCGCCCTGGCTGATGTGGAATTTTTTCAGATGACCGGTTATTTCGCCGTCATTCACCGCCTTGAGGAAAGACTGCGGGGTCATGGGGTGAGAGAATCCGGCGTAGATGAAAGCCGAGGGAGTTGGTGACAGCGAGTACCACATTTCGGTTTTCCCCGTGCCGTCATGGCGTTGCGCGGCGAGATCATCGTCGGGGTGCACCTGGATCGACAAGTCCTGTGAAGAGTCGATGAACTTTATGAGCAGCGGGAATTTGTAGCCGTATCTGTTGAACAGCGACTCGCCCATTATCAGTTTGCCGTGAGAAGACAGAATCTGTGACAGGGACACGCCGGAGAACTCTCCGCCGTCGATGATCGATTCATGTTCAGGGATAGGGCTTATTTCCCATGATTCGCCAATGTTGTCGCCTTGTGAGGGTATAGCTTTGAAGTCGGCTATTTTGGTGCCGCCCCATAGGACTGGTTTG
>JAXJVW010000270.1:0-1307 GCA_036308365.1 Muribaculaceae bacterium | reverse complement strand
TCATGGGGTTGAAAATCACGTCGCACAGTGTGGCGAAGTTCTCAGGACGTTTGTTGGCGGGCACCAGTTGTTCAAGGTATTCCTTTGAGAATTCGGGGGTAAATTTATCCATTGAATAATGGTGGTGCAGGCCGTTTCCGAACCACACTTGTTTGAGATATTTCTCGAACGCTTTGAACTGGGCTGAATTGCGGTCGCCGGCGTAACCGGTGTAGGCGTTTTCAAGCATTTGGCGTATTTCGAGATTATATTTTCCGTTCTGGTCCCAGTAGATGTCACGACCGTTGAGGGCGGCTTCGGTCAGATAATAAATCAGCCGTTTCTGGTTGAGCGAGAGGTTTTCGAAACCGGGTACTTTGTAGCGTAGCACCTCAATGTCGGCGAATTTGTCGACGGTGTAGTTGAAGTTATCAGATGCGTTCATTGATGTCGCTGCTATGGTGAATGCGCAGGCTGAAGCTGCGATGTATTTTGCTAATGAGCTCATGATGTGGGGGTTATTCAACGTAAAGAACTAATCCTTTGAGGTATTCACCTTCAGGATGATAAATGTTAATGGGGTGGTCGGCGGGCTGAGTCAGCTGATGGAGTATTCTGACTTTGCGTCCGGACTGTGCTGCTGCTGAGAACACGGCGAGCCTGAATTGTTCGCGGCTCACTGCCTGGGAGCATGAGAAGGTGAAGAGAATGCCGCCATGGGCAATTTTCTCAAAGGCTCTGGCGTTGATCCGCTGGTAGCCGCGGAGGGCGTTTTTGAGTGCGCTTCGGTGTTTGGCGAATGCCGGAGGGTCAAGGATGATCAGGTCGTAGTCATCTTTTTTCATGTTGTCGAGAAACTTGAACGCATCCTCGGCGAAGGCTTCATGGCGTTTGTCCTGGGGAAAGTTCAGTTCGACGTTGGCGTTTGTCAGAGTGATGGCTTTGGCCGAAGAGTCGACGGAGTGGACCAGTTTGGCACCGCCGCGCATGGCGTAGAATGAGAATCCTCCGGTGTAGCAGAACATGTTGAGCACTTTCCGTCCGCGGGCGAATTGTTCGAGCAGGGCGCGGTTTTCGCGTTGGTCAACGAAGAATCCGGTTTTTTGGCCTTTGAGCCAGTCAACGTAGAACTGCAGTCCGTTTTCGGTTGCCAGATTAGTTTCGAATCCGCCGATAATGTAGTCGTTGACCGGGTCGAGGCTCGCCTTATAGGGTAGGGTTGTCTCGGATTTGTAGTATACGTTTCGGATTGAAATGCCGTCGAGCTCGGTCAGAGCCATGGCTATGGTGTTACGTTCGAAGTGCATACCCGGAGAGTGGGCCTGGAG
>JAXJVW010000269.1:0-2689 GCA_036308365.1 Muribaculaceae bacterium | reverse complement strand
CCCTACACATATAATAAATATGATGCCTCAGGAGTGGATGGCTCAACCCTTTCCGCCCCACCCGACCTCGACACGCTTCCATGCGTTGCCACCACCGTTCTCGATGGCTACCGTAAAGTCACAAACGGAAGCCGGATGCGCAAGCAGGGTGTCGAGTTCCAACTCTCAACCCCACGCTTCGCACCTTTAGCCACATCGTTGATAGTCAACGGAGCATGGTTCAAGTCGCTCTACTCAAATTCGCAGATGCTGTTTATCCCCGTCAACGACGTGATGGCCAACACTCCTGTCAGGGATAAGTATGTGGGGCTTTACGACAGTGACAACGGACGTGTCAACTCACAGGTAAACACCAACTTCATGTTTGACACCCAGCTACCGCGCTGGGGGCTGGTGTTCACCACATCGGTCCAGTGCATGTGGAACGTGACCACCCGACGCCTTCGTGAAAACGGCACTCCGGTAAGCTACATCGCCGCATCCGACGGCGAACTCCATCCCTACACTCCCGAAGCGGTGGAGGCCGACCCCACGCTGATTTATCTGCGGAAATACTACAGCGACGAACTGTTCAAACCCTACAGCATACCGACAGCCGTATACGTCAATCTGAAAGCCACCAAGCAGATAGGCTCTCATCTCAGAATATCGGCTTTCGTGAACCGCATCCTGGACTACCTCCCTGACTACACCCGCAATGGTCTGGTGGTGCGACGCTCCGCCTCACCCTACTTCGGAATGGAAATGAATCTATCCCTTTAACACTTCGCAAGTCATGAAAAAACATCTTTTGGAATCAATAATCACACCCATCATCGCATCACTCATAGCGGTGCTGTCGTTCACCGCATGCAACGGCTCGCTCAGCGGATCGCTGTCACGTGGCAACGTGTGTGTCAACGTCATTCTGCCCGACGGGCTGGATGAGGAATCGGTAACCGAACAGTCATGCGCGTTCCGAAACATTTCCTCCGGAACCACGAGCAGGTTCATCGCCACTGACAACATTGAGCTTCTGCCCGGGCTCTACGACCTCGACTACGAGGCCAAAGCCACACTCCCCAACGGTGCGATAACAACCCTGAGAGCTTCGGTAAGGTCGGTTCAGGTGACCGCAAGCGTCAACATCTCCTTCACCCCGTTCAGCTGTGTGGAGACCGACGATCTCATCATCACCGAGATTTTTTTCACCGGAACCACCCACCCGTCAGGAACAAACTACAATGGCGACGACTACATAAAACTTTATAATAACAGCGACCACGTGATCTACGCCGACGGGATCGCCTTGATTGAATCAAAGTTCAACACAACGCAAAAATATGATTACACCCCCGACATAATGGACTGGTGTGTCACGGTCGACGCCATCTATGTCATTCCGGGAAACGGACATGACCATCCGGTTAATCCCGGAGAGTACCTCCTGATTGCCGACACTGGTATTGACCACCGGGCACTCAACCCCTACTCGTTTGATATGTCAGACGCTGATTTCGAATGGTACGACGTGTCCACCTCGCCGGGCAACCTCGACATTGACAGCCCCACGGTGCCAAATCTCGACAAATGGTATTGCTACACCCTCTCCTTCTTCATGCTGCACAACCGAGGGTTCAAGGCCTACGGGCTGGCACGCATTCCGGTTGACAAGGAAACATACCTGAAAGAATATATCTATGACTACGACTACACCATTGTCAGCGACGCGGGCAGCTTCCCCATGACCGGCACCGCCTACATGATTCCCAATGAATGGATCGTCGACATGGTCAACTGTTCAATCAAAGCGTCATACGCATGGACAGTGTGCCATCCCGCACTCGACATGGGGTGGAGTTCATGCGGCACCATCGACCGCGACAAAAACCGCTTTTTCCACAGTGTCCGCCGTAAACTGCTCTATGTCAACGATGAGGGATTGCCCGTGTTCAAGGACACCAACAACTCATCGGCCGACTTCAATCCCGACTGCGTGGCCAGCGAAATTGAGCTCCAGGGCACAGTGACTGATTTAAGCGGAAACCGTTGCACCACAGTGACATATGACGGCGTCACGCCACTTCCCCAATCAAACCGAATCCGTTGATAATGCCATGAATATCAAACTGTTCTGTTCAGCCGTCGTGGCAACGGTTTTGGCATCGTCTGCGTCGGCTACCGGTTCCACCGACTCCATATTATCCATCATTTCAACCCACAGCGATCCGATGCTACTGTTCATTGGTCGCAGTTGGGAGAACCCGGCCATAAAATTTTACAGCCACACCACCCCTCTGAGCAAACTCTCCGCGGGATATGACCGGCGTCATGACTCTGAGATAATCGAACCGGCAGAAGGCACGGGGGAACACCATTATTACTTTCAAGCCGAGAGTTTCATGCCGGCAGGTGAAACGTCAGTCATATGGGGCGATGCAGGCTACTCAAACGGCTCCGTGACAAATGTGAGCTGGTGTGAATCAGCCGACCCTGAAATCATCTACCCTTATTTCACGGCCGACGAAACCTGGGGACCACTCCACACCGAATCATACAACTTCTCCGGAGATTTCGCCATGGTAAACCGTAGGATCACGTGGGGTGTGACCCTCGGCTACAAGGCCACTCACGGATTCCGCACCGTCGATCCCCGTCCGCGCAACATCACCGGCAACCTCAATCTCTCCGCCGGAATAGCATGGTCGGT
>JAXJVW010000268.1:0-5731 GCA_036308365.1 Muribaculaceae bacterium | reverse complement strand
GGATATGACAGCCGTTTTTCTGTCTAAAACGCAAAACTAAATGAGCTATGCAATCTGCATCACTTCGGGCTACTAAGCCCATCATCATCCTACAGTCGGTTAATCTTACCGGCCAGTCCTTAACCTATCGCACACGCATCTCCCGCACCCTCTCTGCCGCTTGTCAGTGGGTACGGTGCAACTGTACCCCTCGCAACATTTTCCGCGCTCTGTTCTGCGAAAATGTGTCTATGGCCGTGGCTGCTGTACTCATCTGCTTCATGTGGTGGCATAACATCACCATCGAGGACAACATCGCCGCCGGTGAAGCCGTGGCCACTTATTGCCTCTATGCTTTGCCCTGGGGCATCGTGTGGGCTATCCGAGCCACTCTCGCCGATTTCAAAGCTGCGAAGAAAGGAGGTAAAGCATGAACGGATTTACTGAAGATCTGCTCAACTGCGTGGCCGACTGGATTGCTCGCAACTGGGAGAAGCGTGGCAAAAACCTTTCGTACTTCGTCACACAGGTAAAGGCTTCCGGGCTTACAGTGGCCGACCTTGACAACTATCTCGCAGAAAAAGGTGATACATGCGTTATTTGTGTCAACCAGGTGTTTGCTGCCATTGTTTATGAGGCCGTTCTAAACGGCTCATACCTCGGCCCGGCAAAGGAAGGAGGTGAGGAATGAACGATATACTGAAAGCCTTTTGGGAAGAAAAAACATCTACGCTGTTCAAAACTCTCAAAGATGCAAAAAAGGCTCACAAATTCCCATACGTTTACCGCGTATGGCTAAACTCCAAACTGGAGATTATTGGCAAAGAACCTGTATGGTGCTACGGCGCTCAAGCATGTACCGTAAAAGGAGCCGATTCCTATATAGCCGGAAAACTCGCTGCTCAATCCAAGAAAGGAGGTGAGGAATGAGCCGTCTCACCACCGTGCCGACAATCATGATCGAGGTTCGTGCCTTCGATGATGATGATGTTACCGGGCGAACAATCTTTCACCCTGTTATCCGAGTCGCTGCCGACGGATATTCGCTCGGCACTCTTGCTCTTAACGAGCTGGCCGACCTCCCCATTCTCCGCGATCACATTACCGCCGCTATTAAAAATTTCAATATCTCTACACCAATGGAAGAAAACCAAGAAAAAGAAGCTCCTCGCTTCACTGCCATCATCGAGGGCTATCTCTCCGGCTACCGCCCCATGAACCGGGGTAATTTCAATCCTAAGACCATGGAAGTGCGTACAAGCCAGGAAATCATTGTTGACCTTGCTGAAATGGTCGATATCGAACTCAACGACGTCGCCGAGGCTATGCTGTATCTCGGATATTGCACTGCCATGACTGATCATAAAGTTGGCTGGCTGCTCGGTCGCCGGAACGCTTCGGCCGATTGATCATTTTATAATTGTGTTTTAAAGGCAAGGGGCGCATCGTTATCACAACGTTGCGCCCCTTTCTACAAAACATTAAGATTAATGTCATGGGTAGAGTAAACCATTCTATTATCTTGCCCTTTTGGTTTCCTGAAAAACAAACTGGTAATTGGGAATTATTTAACCTAACTATTTTAGCATGAAGTCTGATGCAAAGGTAGAGAAAAGCGGGCTGATGCGCAAGGATTCTGTAAGAGATAAAGCGACATTAGGAGGTAATTTAAAGAATAAGTTAGTGACACTACGGCAGGAGCGGTAGCGATTATATCGCGATATCGACAGCGGCTACGCTCGCCCCCTGCACCCCCTGGAAGAAGATGGTTGGAGACGGGGTGCAATGGTGCGGATGCACCCGGGCACGACGCCGAGCCGATGCAAGAGGGGGAGATGGGGGAGAAGCGCACCCGCCACCCCCTTCTCGCATGATTTATGGGTTAAAGCGCTGATTTATAAATGTTTATGTTCCACGTGAAACATTTTCTATATATTTTATTTTTTTTGTGTGTAATGAAGTAAAAAAAAGAGTACATTCGTACAGAATCGCCGTTTACAATTGTAAATCAGCGAGATAACCCCGCACTTTTTTTGCACTTTTGCGCACGATTGCACTGATGCACAATCTTAGACTGAGGACGCACTATTTAGCGCACACTTTCGATGAGAAAAAGTACGGCTATAACCCGCTGATATGTTGCGAGTAAAGAAAAAGCGCACGAATGCACAGTAAAAAAGTACCTACCCGGCGCTGTTGTGCTACGGAGAATGATAAAGATATTTGTTATTTATGAATGTAAACACAAGCAAATACAGAAAAAATCCGTAACTTTGTAAATGGAAACCGAGTACAGATACGCAATCCCAGATAAACCGGCATGTCGCAATACACGATCTATATCCAGGCTCCCGCCTATCTTGACCAATGGCTCCGTCACCATTTTTGGGATGAGGAGAGTCATCGCATTGAATTTCCCCGAGGCTCGGCTCCGCATGCCGTGCTCTCCTCCTTGCTCCGTCAGCCCCCGCGGGGTTACAAAGAGCAACCTGATGCGAGCCTGTTGCCCGTGGCCGTGCCCACCTTCAAGGGGATAAACCCCGCCTCGCGGAATTTCCTGAGCGACTCCGGCAAGACCGCCTTAGTGTCAGCCTGCAAGAGACTGTTCAGATCCCAGATGTATATGGAACTTTGCGAACTATTCGCCCATGACGTTCAGATCACCGACATCATCTATGACTTCATGGATAAGCATGGCATCGAGAGAACCGAAACCAACTGGGAGTCCATCAGGCAAATGTATCTACGGATGCGGAAAAAAAGTCAAGGGAGTACAGGTTAAATAATGTTAAATGTGATTGATTTCAAGCCCCAAAAATAACAAAACATCCGACCCATCCAAAGTGCATATAGAGCACAGAACAGGGTGGGGGAGGATGCGAAGCCAGAACCTAAAAAAAACGAATCCATGAGTTGCCAGACCGTCCCAGGAATCAAGAGGATCCAGATTGTCCGTTGCGGAGATTTACCCGCCGGGCTGATGCTCCATGCCATTTGCGGGTGCATAGTAGCGCTTGCCGTACCGTCAGAGGATATAGAATTCACCGGCAGGCCCACCCTACAATGGGAGGGGGGCCGTGTTAACGGTACTAACCAGGAAAAAAGCAAACTGGAATTCACCACCATCCATCCCCTCCCCGAGGGGGAGCGGCTGGCGTTTGTTGTCACCGGTGCCGACGGTCGACAGTACTTGATAGGGACCAAAGAGGGTCGTTACCCGAAGATCGACTACAGCGAATCGACCGGTGAACCGGGAAAGAGTGCCTCCGTTAGGAGCTACAAAATCTCGCATATTGGCCAGAAATCGGTGTTACCATGCGTGCTATGATTCCGGAAGATTATATAGTCAGTCTGGCCGACTGCTGCGAAATCCTTGTCGGTAAGAACATCGACAAGAAAAAGACCAATAACGAAGGGAGAGGTTACCCCTTGATAGTAGGGGCTTCCGACCTGGTAGAGGGCCGTTTCGTGCCCTCCCGATGGTGTGACTGCGAATTGCGCACGCCCGTCTATTCCCAGCCCGGTGACATCCTTGTTTCGATAGTAGGGACTCTTGGTAAGATAGGGCTGAACACCACGCCGGACGCCTTGCTGTCAGGGCATGTGTGCGCCATCCGCCCCAGGAGTGGTGTTTCGGGCCAATATATCATGGCAATGGTTTCGAGGCTGATACTTGATGCTATACCGGACAAAGGTGACGACGTGGTGCTTGGTTTTCAATGCAAACTCTCAGCCGAGACGCTGAAAGCGCTCCGCTTCACCCTGCCGGACCTGTGGCTGCAGGAGTGGTTGGTTAGCCGGTTGACCTCGATTGCAAACATCCTCATGGCCTATAAGGGTAAGAAAGATGATTTTCAGTCATGGATGCGGCTTATAGAAGTTATAGAGAAAGAGAGGAAAGAGCAGAAACAGCAGATGCGTAAAGTAGCCGACGTGCTCATTAAGCTTCACTCCGTGTATGAAAGCCTGCCTCAAATTCCAGAGACCGCCGAGATGATAGCAGAGACCCGGAGTACGATTCAGAGACTACAGAAAATCCAATAAAATGAAGATAGAACCGTCAGTAATAGTGATACTGCAGAACTGCAAAGTTGCGGTAAGCAGGCTTGAACTTCCGGCGCAGCTCGAACGGAAGCAATATGAGAAAGTGTCGAAACTGTTGAAGTCGATGGGAGGGAAATGGTCCTCGAGTCAAAAAGCCTTTATTTTTAAAGCCGACGTAGAGACGACCATTGCCGATGTCATTGAGAGTGGCGAATACATCTCCGAGAAAGTGCAGTTCCAGTACTTCCCGACCCCAGACAGTCTTGCCAAAGAGATTGTAGCCCTTGCCGGCATCCGGCCAGGTGAGAACTGCTTAGAGCCGAGTGCCGGTCGGGGAGCTATAGCCCGTCACATGCCCCAGCCCGATTGCGTAGAGTTGAACCCCGCCAATGCTGCCTATCTGGAAGATCATGGGTTCAACGTGGTGGGAGATGACTTTCTGACGTTCACTCCAGAGAAAGTATATGACGTCATTGTTATGAATCCACCGTTCTGCGGGGGACAGGACGCCAAACATATAGTGAAGGCTATCAGGATGGCCCGGAGAAAAGTCGTGGCCATCGCATCTGCATCCGCCGTCAGCAGAACCGACAAACCCTATGCAGAACTTAGGAGGTTGGTCAATGAGTATGGCGGAAGCTTCACCATATTACCCGAGGGTGTGTTCAAAGAGGCGGGTACGATGGTAAAAACCTGCCTTATAGAAGTAGAAAAACTGAAATAGCAGAGTCTGCTGTCTTTTAGGGGTGAGCGAATCACCCCTAATTTTGTGGCATAGACAACAAACCCGCTATGCCAAAAAATTACAATCTCTTTTTGAAAGGCCGTGTAGGGTATTGGGATTTCAATGCCGACATGGTCAACTATGTTTTGGACAAACATAAGGAGAGCGAAGTCCACGTACTGATCGACTCCCTCGGTGGAGACGTGGCCACCGCCCTTTCCATCTCATCCCTTTTCAACCTACATGGCAACGTCCATTGCCACTACGTAGGTATGAACGCCTCGGCAGCCACCATCGCAGCGATGGGGGCCAAACATATCACAATAGATGCTGACGCACTGTTTCTGGTTCATAAGTGCATGTCGCTCGTTCTGGAATGGGACTACATGAACGCCGATGAGCTCGCAGCACACATCGCGGAACTCGAAAAACAGAAAAAAGACAACGAGACCATTGACGGTTGCATTGCCGGCATGTATGCCAAACGCTGCAAAAAGACCAAAGCCGAACTCCTGGACTTGATGAAAGAGGGGGCATGGTTGACGGCTCAGCAAGCCAAAGAATGGGGCTTCGTCGATGAGATCACCAACGACCCCGAAGATGCGAAACCAGTATTGACCGATGCAGAAGCCTCCGTTCTGGCCGATGCCGGAATACCGCTTCCCCCCATCAACATGAAAAAAGGGAGCATCCTTGACCGCCTATTCAAGTTCTTTTCCAATAAACCCGTAGCCCAGACAGCCGTTGCCGACGATGTCGAGACTACACAAAACCCCACCACACCAATGGCAAAAACCTTCGCCAAACTCGCGGCCCTGCTCGGTGTCACCGTAGCCGTGGCCGACACCGGCGTTACCCTCACCGAGGCACAGGCCGACCTGATTGAGGGAGCCCTGGCCGAGCATGACTCCACCGTGGCCGAACTCAACGCCAAACTTGCCGAGAAAGAAGGCAAGATCGCCGAGCAGGCAACCCAGATTGCGC
>JAXJVW010000267.1:0-8804 GCA_036308365.1 Muribaculaceae bacterium | reverse complement strand
CACCTCCACGATCCCAAAACCGGTGACTACATGCTGACAACAAACGGAAGCAAAATCTACGACATCGGTAACAACACTTTGGAAAACAACGAAGTCATCACAACCCGCAACCAGAACGCCGACCGCCACCTCATCTACGAGACCTCGCTCAACTCTAACCGCACCATCCGCAACACAATGAACGGCATCGCATATGCCGACATCATGTTCCCCTACGGAATCACCGCATCCGTCAAAGGTAACCTCAACACCCGCAACAGCGAAAACACCGAAATGCGCTCTAAACTGATCGGTGACTCTAAAGGAACAGGCTCACTGTCAAAAAACATCTACAACTACAAAACTTGGACTTTCCAGCAGCAGCTCCGTTGGGTCTACACTTTCGACAACAAACACAACGTGAACATCCTGCTCGGTCATGAAAACTACGACTACAAATACGACTACACCTACCTGCGCAAAGAAAACGAAAAATTCGCAGGTATCCCCGCTGTCTCTAACTACGCGACTCTTTCTTCAAACTCAGGCTACCGCAACGTCCTCCGAACCGAATCTTATCTCGGACGTGTACAGTACAACTTCGACGACCGCTACAACATCGAAGGATCTGTGCGTCGCGACGGTTCATCCCGCTTCGACAAGGACCACCGCTGGGGAACTTTCGGATCCATCGGCGCAAACTGGGTATTCGCCAACGAAGCGTTCATGAAGGACATCACATGGCTCAACAGCGGTAAACTCCGCGCCGGTTGGGGTCAGGTTGGTAACGACGACATCGGCTCTTACTACGGCTATATGGCACTCTACGGCTCAAGCTCCGCCGGTACTAACGCCGGACTCCCCGCCTACTGGATCGACCAGCTCGCCAACGAAAAACTATCATGGGAAACAAGCGAATCTTGGGGCATCGGCATCGAAACCCGTATGTTCAACCGTTGGAACCTCGAATTCGAATACTACACCCGTACAACAAAAGACCTCCTTTTCGAAGTCTACGGACCTAACTCAGCAGGTTCAACTGACCTCAAACAGGCTCAGTCAATCCTCGACCAGAACATCGGTAGCATCCGTAACTCAGGTATTGAAATCAACACCGACGTCGACGTGTTCACAAACAAAGACTGGACCGTCAACATCGCCGCCAACCTCACTACTCTCAAAAACACCGTCCTCAAACTCCCCGACAACAACAAGGTCATCAACTCAGGTTCCTACCGTATTGTTGAAGGCGGAAGCCGCTACGAATGGTGCATCCCCCACTTCGCCGGTGTCGACCAAATGACCGGTAAGTCAATGTACGACGCCGACATAACCGACCACTTCTATTTCCAGGACGGCTACAAAGTCACCGACGGAACAAACCCCGAAGCCACCGAAATCCCCGCCGAAAACCTCTTCTTCATCAACGGAAAAGCATACACCGACAAAACAAACTACGCACAGCGCGACTTCCGCGGTTCGGCTCTCCCCACTGTCTACGGCTCTTTCACCGGTAGCGTCCGTTGGAAAAACCTCAACCTCTCAGCGATGTTCACCTACTCGCTCGGCGGTAAACTCTACGACTCTACCTACGCAAGCCTGATGACTGTATCTTCATCTGCCGCAAACTACCACTCCGACCTCCTCAACTCATGGAACGGTGTGCCCGAAGGAATGACCGAGACATCGCCCAACCGACTCACCTACTCCGTGAACCCCATCATTGAACAGAGCACTTCAAGCGACAACAACGGCAGCTCCGACCGATGGCTCATCTCTCGAAACTACATCGCTCTCAAAAACCTAAACATCAGCTACTCTTTCCCCAGAGCGTGGGTCAAAAAACTCGATCTCCAGGGTGCTCAGGTCAGCTTCTCAGGCGAAAACCTCTTCATCAAAGCTAAACGTAAAGGTCTCGACCCGTCACAGTCAATCGGCGGTTTCCAGTACAACTACGTGGCAGCAGCCCGAGTATTCACTTTCGGTCTTAGTGTTAACATCTAATCTACAGTCTAATAATGAACATCAGCATATCTAAATTCATGACAGCTGTCGCAGGTGTGGCATTGATCGCCTCTGCCTCATCATGCTCATCTGACTACCTCGAAACAGCTCCTCAGAACAAACCCGGTTCGGCTACCATCTTCGAAACAACCGAAAACGCCGCTATGGCAATCAACGGAATCTGTCTCGCGATGGTGCAGCAATACGGTGTCGGAACAACCTCCTCATCCGGCACCCAAGGCATGAACGGCGAAGGAACGCTCATGACATGGTACAACGAGTACACCGGCGTCGACTATCAGAAATCAAACCTCACCGGTTGGCAGAACACCTGCAACTGCAACAACATCGCAAACGGAAAAAACACCTACACCAAATATCCCTGGCACTATCTCTACAAACAAATCTCTAACGCCAACGCCATCATCGCCAACATCGACAAGGCCGACGGCGACCAGGAAGACAAGGACTTCATCAAAGCCCAGGCGCTCACCTTCCGCGCCTACTTCTACGGCGCGCTGGTGAAATACTACTCTCGCCGTTGGTCCTACGCCGACGGTGCCAGCCGTGGTGTCGTGCTCCGTCTCGAACCCTCCAACAACCCCATGGAAGCATCGTCACTCAGGGCTGTCTACGCTCAGATCTACCGCGACCTCGACCAGGCAATCGAACTCTACAGGGCCTCAGGCAAAGACCGCCCCAAAGGCGATCTCTGGTCGCCTAACGAAGATGTCGCACACGCCGTCTACGCACGCTACGCACTCAACCGCGAAGACTGGGCCAAAGCCTACGAACAGGCGCAGCTCGCCCGCAAAAACTACACCCTCATGACAGCCGACGACTACAAGGACGGTTTCAACAAACCCAACAGCGAATGGATTTGGGAAGCCTACAACGACGCCGGTCAAACAATCCACCACTACGGATTCTTCTCCTACAACGGTTCGAACACCGACACTTCTGCAGGCTACAAATACGTCCCCTCGATCTCTAAAACGCTCATCGAACAGATCCCCGAAAACGACGCTCGCCGCTGGTGCTATCTCGTACCCCTCGAATCTGAAAAAGGTTCCTACAAAACAACCGACTCCGGTTCGGCTGTAAGCAAAGGTGCCCTCCAGAAACGCGCCCGCGCCGACTATAAAGACTACCTCAACGGAACCTCAACCGTCATCTTCGCCTACATGAGCTTCAAATTCCGCTCCGTGTCAGGCCACTCCGACGGGTGCATAAACCTGTTCCGCGCCGCCGAAATGATCTACATACAGGCCGAAGCAGCTTGCATGATGAAAGGCAAGGACAGCGAAGTCCAGAAACTCCTCGAAGAAGCCGTAGCCCCCTACCAGGACAACTACAAATGCACCAAAACCGGCGACGAACTCCTCGAAGAAGTCAAACTCTACCGTCGTTTCGACCTCTGGGGCGAAGGATTCAGCTGGTACGACCAGAAACGCTGGGGCAACTACCACACCCGTCTGACATGGGAAGAAGGTGGTAACTTCGCTCCCGCATTCTGCGGAACCGGTACTTCAGGCGGTAACTACGGTCCCGACGAAAAATACTACTGGACATACTCCTTCCCGATCCAGGAAACCGACAACAACCCCCTGGTTTCGGCCGAAGAACCCAACGACAAAAAATGGGATTGACATACCCACCTCAAGCATAGCCACCGCTTAGGCATGCATGACACACTTTGAAACCCATCGCGGATGCGTCAAATCAATGATTCTGGCGCATCCGCTTTTTTCATAAATTCCCACGACTTGAATTTGCCATTTCAACTATTATATTATATCTTTGCAGAAATAACACACACAATCTCAACTATTTATCAATCCCATAAAAACAGATTTACTATGAAAAAACTAATCATCGCCACACTGCTCTCCATCATCTCATTTTCAATTATGGCATATGATTTCAAAGCCATCGGACCCGGCGGAAAGGAATTATGCTACACAATCGTATCCATGGAAAACAAAACCGTTGAACTGGCAGCCGGTGAGCCCGACGGATCAACTTACACCGGAACAGTCATAATCCCCGCTTTCGTGACGTTTAACGATATTACCTGGACCGTCATAGGAATAGGCCCTAAAGCAATGCGCTGTCCCGGATTGGAACAGGTGGTGATTCCGGAATCTGTAACATATATTGGCTACAAAGCCTTCTGCAAATGCCCCATGCTCAGCTACATACAACTCCCCTCATCTATCAGGAAAATCGCGTACAGAGCTCTCGACAATCTCCCCAATCTCTCGACTATCTACATCAAAAACCCAGATCCCTCAACCATAACCGTGGAAGACGGAAACGACTTCACGTTATATTCCAATAGCGTGGTCACGGTGCAAGTGCCCCCTTCCGCAGTGATGCAATATGCCAGGACTCAGCCTTGGGCAAATGCCCGTGTGGAGAGCTTCTGATAGCCTCTTATAGCCTGATCAACACATTCATGCGGATATGATGTGGTTTATCACGAAAAATTCGTATATTTGCGGATTAAACACCCTCTTAAACCACGATTAACCCCAACCACAATGAAATACTGCAAATATCTGGCATTGGCTGTAATGGTCGCGACAACAGCCTGCGACAACACCGATCCCGTCCCGGGCGGCGACGACGACGAATCGCTGCAACGCGTATCCGTTACCGTTATCGACTACTGTCCCGCCCCGGGACAATTCGTCAACGTCCTCCCCAAATACGCCGACGGCGACACCTACGATGACATCAAACGGAAAGTCCAGAACATTTTCAACGGCACGGACGACAATCAGGTGGTAACTCTCGGTTCCTGCGGTGGCTACATCATCGTGAAAACCGACCGCCCCATCTCCGGCCCCTTCCAGATCATCGGCAACGCAATCCCAACCCATGCCGAACCCGGTGTTATACAGATTTCTGACGACGGAAAACGTTGGTATTCACTCTATGCTTCCGGCATGGAGGCCCCGATTGTGTGCGACATCGTCTATCGCCGACCCGCCGCCGACGCTACCGACCAGGACTACATCTACTACTTTACCTCCTCCGGCGACAAAGGCTACCTGTCACGCATCCCTGAATTCCACAAACAACCCTATTTCCCCCAGTGGATCGAGCAAGGAACAGAAATGACTTTCACAGCCCTCCGACTGCCGGAAAACGGCTACATCGACTCCAAAACCCTCCAGTGGGTACTCAAACCCTACCAGGGCTATGCCGACTCCTATCCCAACAGCGACCAACGCTCAATCATCACACCCCGGGGCAGCAACCTCCCGGCCTCATTCTCCTACATCCGCATATCTTCAGGCGTGCTGCAAAACTGCGGTCCGTTGGGCGAAGCATCAACCGAAGTCGGTGGTATTAAGGTGTATAAATAAACACCATCTTCATGCAACAGCTCATAGCATCAGTAGGCACAATCCTCTCTGACTACATCCTGGTCACAGTCCTGCTCCTGACCGCAATCTATTTCACCATAACAACCCGTGGGGTCCAGTTCCGGATGATAGGCGAAATGTTCCGGCTACTGATCCATTCAGGCAAACGCGACGAATCCTCCAAAGCCGACGACAACTCAACCGTCAGCTCATTCCAGGCATTCTCCCTGTCAATAGCCTCAAGAGTAGGCACCGGCAACATGGCCGGAGTAGCCACAGCCATCGCCTTGGGCGGACCCGGTGCCGTGTTCTGGATGTGGGTCATCGCACTGCTCGGCGCCGCGACGGCCTTCATCGAATCAACCCTCGCGCAACTCTTCAAGGTCCGTGGAGCGAAATCATTCATGGGCGGACCCGCCTACTACATCCAGAAAGGACTCGGAAACCGTCCGTGGGCCATCTGTTTCGCACTGCTGATAACCATCACCTTCGGCTTCGCATTCAACTCAGTCCAGGCCAACACCATCGCATCCGCCTTCAATCAGTCATTCGAAATAAGCCCACTGGTGACCGGCTCAGTCCTCACCATCGCCACATTCATCATCATCTCAGGCGGCATACAGCGCGTGTCACGCTTCAGCGAAATCGTCGTGCCCGTCATGGCGCTGGCCTACCTGCTGCTCGCAATTGTCATCATTGGCCTGAACCTCAACAAAATGCCACAGGTGATGACAATGATCCTCACCGACGCATTCAACCTCAACTCAGCCATGGCCGGAACAATCGGAATGGGCCTGATCATGGGCATCAAACGAGGTCTCTTCAGCAACGAGGCAGGCGAAGGCTCAACCCCCAACGCAGCCGCGACAGCCAACGTGTCACACCCCGTCAAGCAAGGCCTCATCCAGGCGCTCGGAGTCTACACCGACACCCTCGTGGTCTGCTCATGCACTGCCTTCATAATCCTCTGCAGCGGAGTGTGGGGTGGGGGAACCGACGACGGCATCGTGCTCACACAGAAAGCCATCGACGCCGACCTCGGCTCAGGCCACAACTTCGGCTCAATCTTCGTCAGCATCGCAATCCTTTTCTTCGCATTCACAAGCATTGTCGCAAACTACTATTACGGCGAAACCAACCTCAGATTCATCCGCAACAGCCCCGGCATGATAACCATCTACCGCCTGATGGTCTGCGCGCTGGTGATGACCGGATCACTCACAACTCTCAACATAGTGTGGGGATTCGCCGACATAACCATGGCACTGATGACCCTCTGCAACCTCGGAGCCATAATCCTGCTGGCAAAATATGCCATAACCCTGCTGGCCGACTACTCCCGACAGCGAAAAAACGGCAAAAACCCCGTCTACACCTCCGACACTCTCCCGCAAATCAAACACCTCACCGAGTGCTGGAGCGAAAAATCAGCGGACGATGATGCTAATCTCAACGAAATTAAGTAATTTTGCACATCTTTTTCAGCGAGAGCGACGACCGGGGAAAACGCCGCAAGGCTCACCCACCCACCATCGGATCGCAGCAACCCCACTGACAACAGCCCGATTCATCACCGCCGCCACTCCCGCACAACCACATTTTCAACAGTTACCTATCACCATCAAACCAAGCATATCCAATGGCACTTCAATGCGGCATTGTCGGACTACCCAACGTTGGGAAATCCACACTCTTCAACTGCCTCTCTAACGCTAAAGCGCAGTCTGCTAACTTCCCCTTCTGCACAATCGAACCCAACGTAGGAGTCATAACCGTCCCTGACGACCGTCTGACCAAACTCGTTGAAATGTGCGACCCCAAAAGCATCGTCCCCGCGACAGTGGAGATTGTCGACATCGCCGGTCTGGTCAAAGGCGCGAGCAAAGGCGAGGGACTCGGCAACAAATTCCTCGCGAACATCCGTGAAACCGACGCTATTCTCCACGTGCTCCGTTGCTTCGACGACGACAACATAACCCATGTCGACGGAACCGTCGACCCTGTCCGCGACAAAGAAATCATCGACTACGAACTCCAGCTCAAAGACCTCGAAACCGTCGAGAGCCGTCTGGCAAAAACTCAGAAAGCGGCACAGACCGGTGGCGACAAAGTGGCAAAACTCCAGTATGAGGTCCTCAAGAAATTCCACGACGCACTGATGCAAGGCAAACCCGCGCGCTCAGTCTCCTTCGAAACCGTCGATGAACAGAAATATGCCAAAGAACTGTTCCTGCTGACAAACAAACCGGTCATGTATGTCTGCAACGTCGACGACGCATCTGCCGTAAACGGAAACAAATACGTCGACGCCGTCAGAGAAGCCATCAAAGACGAAAACGCACAGCTCCTGATTGTCGCAGCACAAACCGAGAGCGACATCGCCGAACTCGACACCTGGGAAGAACGACAGGAATTCCTCGCCGAAATCGGCCTGCAGGAATCAGGCGTCAGCCGACTCATCCGCGCAGCCTACGCACTGCTCAACCTCCAGACCTACTTCACCGCCGGCCCCGACGAAGTCCGCGCATGGACATTCCTCAACGGAATGAAAGCACCACAGTGCGCCGGAATCATCCACACCGACTTCGAAAAAGGATTCATCCGCGCCGAAGTGATCAAATTCGACGACTACGTCAACCTCGGCGGCGAAAACGGCGTCAAAGAAGCCGGAAAACTCTCCGTCGAAGGCAAAGAATACGTAGTCCAGGACGGCGACATCATGCACTTCCGTTTCAACGTATAACCGACAAAACCCATAGCGCAACAAAAAAGGCGGCTCTCAAGCCGCCTTTTTCATTACCCCGCCCCCACCACCACATAACTTCGTAGTTTTGAGCCGCCACCATCACCTCGGCTAAATTTTTGGAGTTTTCGCATTTATTTTATAACTTCGCACCGTTTTTTCAGGTTTGTGATGCAGGATGTGTGCTTCGTAGTACGTAACATCCTGATTTACAACTATTCTAATGCTGTTGATCTATCCATCGGCTTTATTCCGACAATAATTCATTCATATTATAACTTATTCCCGCCTGGCGGGATAGATTCTTACATTTTGTTTTTATGACCAAACTTTACCAGCATTCATTTGCCGGATTAGTAATGGCTATGGGAGTGATGTGCGCCACATCTTGCTCCGACCAGTCAACCGGCCTTGAAAATTTAGAGAAAGATAATGTGGTGATGAGTTTCTCGCGCGGTGGCGACACTGCCCAAGCCGGCGAGCCCTTTGGAACTGACGTTTACGTATTCAAAGGTGAATCTCTTGTGAAGTGGCTCCATTCTGACGACGTGGAGGCTTCTCCTATTAATCCATAATTCGGCAACATATCCACGTAACATAAACGCGGGTTGGCTATAAAATTAGCCAATCCGCTTATTTTTAGCCTAATTGATTTGGTGGTCTCAAAATTTCAGTGTAATTTTGCATTACGTACCACGTAATAT
>JAXJVW010000266.1:0-13528 GCA_036308365.1 Muribaculaceae bacterium | reverse complement strand
CTTAAAGAGTGTGGCTTGTACGTTGATTGTGATACGAGTAAATATTATCAATAATTGCATCTCAAAAACGATAACGGGCGGTTGCTCGACTTAATTCTTTCACAACGATATGGTCACTGGTTCATTGGCACTTCGTATGTCCCTTATCCATACGATAACCCTATCTTTGATGAATTTAATAAACAGATTACTGAGTTAGTGGGGCATGACTATGTGTGCGATAAAGAAGTTATGTACGACTTTGGTAACATGAAAAGAGCATCCTATTCCGGAGTAGATAGCCTGGCAAAAGCGTGGTATTGCGATGTCAGAGAAATAATGGAATACGAATCACGCACTTACAATGCTTATAATGGGCATCTTAAGTCATCAGGCCTGGCCGTTAATCCAGGGAATAGTTTTGAATTTGAGATTGATTTTGTTGACTTTGGTCAATGGTATGAGTTGGATAGCATTAGAGTTAAACCGGAAGATGGCTATTGGAGAGATGAATGGGTCGATGGATACATGAATACTCCATTGCTCAACATAGATTACACAAATCAATTCACAATCAGTGATTTGATGGTTAGCTTCCAAATAGAAAATAACATAATAAATATTCAACTGAAAAATAACATATCGAACCGCTCCCTGACAGCTGAGTATGATTTAGTCAACAGGGAAATCAACAGATTACACTATTCAAGCGATAGCTACATATCTATTTTGAGTTTTCAAAAAGGGATGATTAGCCGGTGGATAGTTAAGGCAATGGATAAAGATGTGATTGAAAGTTGTCTGAAAGAATTTGAACATGACGAAGACATAATTGCAGATAGGGTTGAAAGCATTGTTATTAATCGAAGATATGACTCCGATGGGTTCCTTATAAAACAAAGTTTTAACATTAACCGCAGTGACTACCCCCTGTTGGAACAGTTTAATTTCAAGTACGACCCAACGAAGGAATACAAAATAATCAACAAAATTTTTGAGCCGTGACCTGCGTGGCCCTCCCATAATGTTTGCAAATATTGGATTATAACAACAAAGCGCGTAAAATTTTGAATTTACCCAAACGAAAATATGACAGCGCCCACAACGATATTCCCCAGACTAAATAAGAGCATTAAATGCATAATACTTCTGCTCATTATTGGATTCGACATAGGTCAAGCCCAGGAACAGCCTTGCAAATATATTTTCGCAAAGTGTGAGTATGCTACAGCCGACAGCATTTATGTGGCGATTTACAACAACACCGACAGCACGGTTTGCGTTTTCACCGGATTCTTAGACTCCCAAGCCGCGAAAGTTCGATGGTGTGATATCGACCAAATGCTGTATGCCCATCGCTATAGTGAGGAGACGGACACTTACAAGGTGTCATTCGTGCCGTTAACTCCGTTTATGCAAACAAATTCGCATTTACCCATTGTCCATAAAGGTTATCCGGGTGAGCCAGGCATGCCATTTACCTACGAATTCAGGACAATTGGTCCAATGGACAAGATGATTTATCCAATCTCAAAAAAATCATTACGCAGCAACGATTATATCTATGAATATTACCCCAAAAAATTTCCATTTTACGGCTCGATAGCCACAAGCAAAAAAGGTGTAAAACTCTACAGCCGGCTAAATTGGAAAGGAGACTTCGTCTACTTGAAAAAAGCACCGGACCGAACCTCTGATTGGGTTCAAATTGAATTCGCCGTATTCACCGAATATGATTTGATTACAGCGCAAAACACAACAATGACAAGCAGTTTCAGCAGATGGATCGGTTTCCATGATTTCCCAACGGAATGTAACAGACAACTGCAAAACTATCTGTTGGTCACCATGCCATATTACGTGGAATAGCACACCGTTATGTGCCTGCTATTTTTTAGCACCGCCAGCCGGCGCCACACAGCCCTTAACGGCCGGTGGTGCCGGCTGACAGTGTGTGGGGATATGCATGGTGCGGCACACCCTTTGAGCCGGTTCAACGTGCAGAGGCTGGAAAACTATGAGTAACTCTCCGAGCTACGGCTGTTTTTGGTTTTTTGGGGCCCCGTTGTGATATGTTCATCATCCTCTCAGCTCGCTAAGCTCCTTCTTCGCAAATCAAAAAACAAACCAAAATCCACAAGAATAGTGCGTGGTTCATTTCTTAGAGATACTTAAAAAGGGGTCCAAACCCCCATAATCCACCTAATTATGCAAAAAACAAACCCTCATGTTATGAAATTTAAAAAGAAAGTTCGTATATTTGCAGACTGAAAAAAACTCTTTTCGAAATAATTTAATAAACTAATCATATTTTTTAACTAAAACATGCAAAACAAAGGGACTTTAGGAAGCATCATAGCCGGTGTTATCGCTATCTTCTTGGTGATTGTGTGTCTGTTTTACCTCTCATTCTCATTCGTGAGCAACCACTTCGAGGGTAAAGCGGAAGAATACGCACTCACTGTGGCAGGCGAACAGGGCATGAATTCCGACCAGTACAACAAAGCGAAAAAAAATTATCTCGATTCGCTTGCCAAAAAGCCCATCTACCTCGGTTACAACTACAATGAAGTTCAGAAATGGGGTGTAGGTCTCGGTCTTGACCTCAAGGGCGGTATGAACGTAATTCTTCAGGTTTCTATGCCTGACATTCTTCGTTCCATGAAAAATGCCGACCCTGATCCGGCTTTCGACCAGGCAATCGCTAAAACTGACTCAATCGTAAAAAAAGAGCACCTCGACGACTATGTTGGCGCATTCGTGAAGCAATATCGCGCACTGAACCCCAACGCCGACTTCTCAGTGGTGTTCAACGGAACAGTTAAACGCGGCGACAACGACAACACCGTGGCCGCGACACTGAAAAACGAGGTCAAGGACCGCGTGAACAACTCAGCGACAAACGTGCTCCGCAGCCGTATCGACGCCTATGGTGTGGTTTCTCCCAACATCCAGGTGCTCCAGGGCAAAGACGGACAGATTCTTCTCGAACTCCCCGGTGTGAAAGAACACCAGCGCGTCCGCGAGCTGCTCCAGCGTTCAGCCAACCTCGAATTCTACGAAACATACAAATCAAGCGAAATCATCAACGCCCTGACCGCCCTCGACGCCGAGTCACGCAAAAACAACGGCGTTGGTCTGTTCAACTATTTCGCTCAGATAGCCCCGTCGGAATCTCCCGCCGTGGGTATGGCGCGCGCCAAAAACCGTGAGGCAATCGACTCAATCGTAGCTTCGGCACAGGCAAAACGCATCCTCCCCGCCAACCTCCGTCTCCGCTGGGAAAAGAAACCCCAGGTTGTGCAGTATCAGGACACCGTGGCCGGTTCCGTTTCCAACGATGTGGAACTCTACACCCTGATCGCCCTCAAAACCAACGGCAAGGGTGAACCCGCCCTCGACGGCTCAAAAGTGATCTCAGCGACCACCGACCAGGATCCCCTCCAGGGCAACGTGGTTTCAATGCGCATGAACAGCGAAGGTGCCAAACAGTGGGCACGCATCACCGGTGCCAACCTCGGCAAATCAGTGGCCATCGTTCTTGACGACGTGGTTTACTCTTATCCCCGCGTAAACAGCGTCATCGAAGGTGGCAACTCACAGATCACCGGCCAATTCTCAATCGAAGAAGCTCAGGACCTTGCAAACGTGCTCAAAAGCGGTAAGATGTCGGCTAAAGTCGAAATCATCTCCGACCTCGTCATCGGTCCGTCACTCGGCGAACAGGCCATCAAAGCCGGCTTCATGTCATTCGCCATCGCCCTTATCCTGCTCATGATTTTCATGGGTTGCATCTACGGAATCATCCCCGGCATGGTAGCTGACTTCGGACTTGTTTGCAACCTCTTCTTCACCTTCGGCATCCTCGCGTCGTTCCAGGCCGTGCTGACACTGTCAGGTATCGCCGGTATCGTGCTCGCCCTCGGTATGGCCGTTGACGCCAACGTGCTCATCTTCGAGCGTACCAAAGAAGAACTGCGCGCTGGCAAAAACGTGCGCCAGGCCATCGCCGACGGTTACTCCAACGCATTCTCGGCAATCTTTGACTCCAACCTCACATCAATCATCACCGGTGTGATCCTGCTCTACTTCGGAACAGGCCCCATCAAAGGTTTCGCAACAACCCTTATCATCGGCATCATCTGCTCATTCTTCACCGCCGTGTTCCTCACCCGCATAGTGTTCATCATCGGCGGCAAGAGCAAAGCCTTCCAGTCACTCACCTTCGACACCAAACTGTCACGCAACTTCCTCCAGAACACCAAAGTGAACTTCCTGGGCAAGCGCAAAGCTGTCAGCGTGATTGTTCTCGTGGCCGTTCTCGGCATCGGAGCCTCATTCTTCCTCCGCGGCCTGAACCAGGGCATCGACTTCTCAGGTGGTCGCAACTACGTTGTGAAATTCGAAAAACCGGTTGACTCAGCCGAACTCCAGAGCGTCATCGCTCCCAAATTCCCCAACTCCACAGTGTCAGTGATCACCATCGGCGACGGTGGCGACCAGGTGCGCATCTCAACCAACTACAAAATTGAAGATGAAGACGCCGCCGTGGAACAGGAAATCGTTGAAATCCTCTACGAGACAATGAAACCCTACCTCAAAGACGGCATGGTGATCGAACAGTTCGGCGCCACCGACGACAGCCAGGGTATCATCTCATCACAGAAAGTAGGTCCCACCGTGGCCGACGACATGCGCGCCGACGCTATCATCGCCGTGCTCCTGTCACTGGCCGCCATGTTCCTCTACATCCTCATCCGGTTCCGCAACATCGCCTTCTCACTGGGAGCGCTCGCGGCCGTTGCCTTCACAGCATTCACCATCATCGGCTTCTACTCAATCTTCTGGGGCATCCTTCCCTTCGCTATGGAGATTGACCAGACCTTCATCGCCGCTATTCTGACCGTCATCGGTTACCAGATCAATGACACCGTGGTAGTGTTCGACCGTGTGCGTGAAAACATCGCCCTCTATCCCAAGAAAGGTATCTTCGAAACCATCAACCTCTCAATCAACTCAACACTGTCACGTACCATCATGACTTCAGGCACCACACTGCTCGTGTTGCTCTGCATCTTCATCCTCGGCGGTGACACTCTGCGCAGCTTCATCTTCGCGATGATCTTCGGTGTTGTCATCGGTACTCTCGCCACAATCTACATCGCGGCTCCCGTAGCCTACTCCGTTTGGGGTAAGAAAAAAGATTGATAATCACTGATTATTAGTATACTCCTCACAGAGGGTGGTCAGCCTGAGCGGCTGAACCACCCTCTGTTGCGTTATCCACCTTGCCTGCACAGCACCACGTAGGGCTATGATGCCCGGATTCCCCCGGCCCCTAACCGGTTTTTGGGGAAAAATGTGGTTTTTGACAGGTGAATCAAAAAGTTTAACACAGGTGTGCTTGATGCTTGCACTCATGGGATGTAACTTTGCATTGTGAACATTCGGAGCGTCGGGTTTCAGTAGGCTTTGGCCGTGGGAGCCTCGGTGTGTGCCGGAAAATTGAAATGGATGCTATCAGAATAAAAAATATCATAAAAACCGAGAGCATTAAATTTTTATAATTATCTTTGTGATAGAAAAATAATAAAAACGATATAACATGGAAAAACCTAAGAAAACAACAGCAAAGAAGGCCGCCGGCAAAACTGAGGACCCCAGGGTTGCGCGACTCAACGCTCTGTCGCAGGCGATGGCCAAGATTGAAAAAGATTTCGGTCGCGGCGCGGTGATGAAACTGGGCGACGAGGCGATCGAGGATGTGGAGGTGATACCTTCAGGATCTATAGGCCTTAACTACGCACTGGGCGTGGGTGGTTATCCGCGCGGACGAATCATCGAGATTTTCGGTCCGGAGTCATCAGGTAAAACCACTTTGGCCATTCATGCCATGGCGCAGGCCCAGAAGGCCGGAGGCATAGCCGCCATCATCGATGCGGAGCATGCTTTTGACCGTTTCTACGCCGAGAAATTGGGTGTTGACACTGACAACCTTCTCATTTCGCAGCCCGACAATGGTGAGCAGGCGCTCGAAATCACAGAGCAGCTGATTCGCTCATCGGCCATCGACATAATCGTGATCGACTCTGTGGCAGCTTTGACTCCGAAGGGTGAGATTGAAGGAGAGATGGGCGACAGGAACATGGGTTTGCAGGCCCGTTTGATGTCGCAGGCCATGCGTAAGCTCACGGCTACGATAGCCCGCACCAACACCACCTGTATATTCATCAATCAGCTGCGCGACAAGATTGGCAGCATGTTCGGTCCGTCGGAAACCACCACCGGTGGTAACGCCTTGAAGTTCTATGCTTCGGTTCGTGTAGACATCCGTCCGTCGTCAACGATCAAAGATGGTGATGATGTGTTCGGACGTCACGCTAAGGTGAAAATTGTCAAGAACAAGGTTGCGCCTCCGTTCAAGCGTTGCGAATTCGACATCATGTTTGGCGAGGGTATTTCCCGCGCCGGTGAAATCCTGGATTTGGGTGTTGACTATAACATCATCGCCAAGTCAGGTTCATGGTTCAGCTACAACGGCAGCAAAATCGCCCAGGGACGCGATGCGGCCAAGCGTGCCATCGATGACAACCCCGAACTGGCCGAGGAACTCGAGGCTAAAATCATGGAGGCTATGAAAGGCACCGTGGAGACTCCCAAAGTCAAAGGAAAGAAAGATGACGAGGCCGTGGAGGCTGAGGTTGACGAATCGCTTTTCGACGACAATCTCCCCGACGATTTCAGCATCGAGGAGGATCTCGACGATCTGACCGATTGAGCATAGCCGGTAGCAACTGACCATTGCATAACGCTAAGCGGCACGGAGCACCTGCGAGGGTTCTCTCCGTGCCGTTCTCGTTTATTATTATTGAGGTTATTATTATTGAGGTTGTGAGGCTCACAGCGCCTCTGTGACGGCCTCGGCCGGCTTGCCGGTGTGATTTGTCAGGGATTGAGTTGCGGACGGCCCGTGGTGATGATTGCGGGCGAAGCTGAATCAGTCAAACGTGCCTTTGATCAGTTTGGCCGGATTGCCGCCGATGACGGAGGCTTCAGGGAAATCTTTCGTCACGACGGTGCCGGCCGCTATGACAGTGTCGCGGGCTATTCTACGTCCGGCGGTGATGATGGCCCGTTCGCCTATCCACACGTTGTCGCCGATGACCACCTGCTGATCTTCAGTCATCCCTTGCTGGCAGAAAGGGCGCGATGGGTCGGAAAACTTGTGGTTACGGTTGAAAATGAGCACGTCGGGAGCCATCATGACATAGTCGCCGATGATGAGGTCGTTGGGGAGCTTGCAGTGAGCGCCAATGCTGCTGAAATCGCCCATTTCAATGTTTGTTCCTTTGCCGAAGTAGGCGCATCGGTTGATGTTTGACACGCGTCCGCACCGTTTGAAAATCCGTCGGCAGCAGAAAATGCGTATTTTGTTTGACACGCCACCCACCAGGGGTGAGTATGAGTCGGGCAGATAGGCCGCGAAGCAATAGTAGAGTATGAGAAATATGTAACGCATCGGTTGATTCGGGGTTGAAGGGTTAGCACTCTGGAGCCGTAGGGTTATGGCACTCCCGATGGAGTGAATCCGAGTGTGGAAGGCTTCAAGTATGGTGCAAAGATACGAATATCTGAGTGCATTGCCAAAATTTTTTCAATGGTGTGGGGCCATGAGTGCGATCTCCCTGTGGATTAGCGTGTTTGCCATGATCCGGTTTGAAGCACGGAAGAAGTGTGGGATAGTGAGTTTTTCAAAATGTTAAAACGATGTTACAAATAAACCAAAAATGTAACATGAATGTTATATCAGTAAACTACTCGATATGAGTCGATCAGAGAGATTGAAATCTCCACAATGACATGCGTTGGAAGCGACGCGGGCTGATGTGACCGAAGAAAGAATTTGGGGAGTGGTGAAAAGTAACGATGGCGTGGTTGCGACTGACGCCATCTTTTTTTGCGTGTTAGTGTCCGTTAAACCATTAAAAATAATTTGCACTAACCGTATCAAAACAATCTCAACGGTAAGATGCATAAATAGTCAAGCAAAAAGGGTTGAGCTGTCGCGCGGTGCGACGCTCAACCCTTTGATAATCTTTGTTTATGATTCATTAGTGTCCGCTAATGAACCATAGTCAGAATCAAGGACGGTAGAAATATGCGCTTTCGTACCAACTGTTGACGAGTCCGGTTGATTTGTCAACGTAAACGTGGAAATAGGGATTCCATTTATTGGGCTCTTTCAGTATGTAATAAACGTCATATCTGACAATGTTGCCTATCTCCATATTCTTTTTGTAATTATAAAGAGAAAGTTGGTGTATTACTTTTTCCAGAAGATCCCACGGCGCACCAACAACGATGTCGCCTTTCATGGTTTTATCAATTATGTCTTTACCATACTTTTGGCAATATGCGTTGTATTCCTCGACGGCGGTGCCGCTGCGATACTTCTCATAATCCACTTTGGCTTGTTCATAGTCACCGTTGATTTTGGCGCGTCGGGCTTTTTCCGCTTTTTCCTGGGCGAGAACTTTCTCAACAATGTTACCGTACTCATCGAGAGGCTTATCCTCGTTATCCTTTCCTGAAATATTAAGCCAGCCGGGAGAGAATTTTTCGCCTTTGATGATTTTTATGTCAGTGACATTCAACCTATTTCTCTCTTTGTTGAAAATAGCCGATTTCAGTAGTCCTCGGCTTGTTTTGGCGGGAGAACCGGTTGAATTGAGGATCAGTTTAGCTCCCGAGGGAAATTTAATCACGCCGTCCTTGAAAGTGATAACGTCACCTGTCTTGACCTTGATGGTATGACCCAGTGTCGCTCCATCGCCAAAGACCATTGACCATGCATGGGTTTGGGGAGCCTTAAAGGCCACTACGTGGTCACCACTCATGGTCACGGTGACTCCTGAGGCGTTTTTCCATTCGTTTGTCGCAGAGCTTTTAAATCCCAGGGATTGCATGAACTCAGCCGTAGGCCTATGCTGAGCCACCGACATCAATCCTGTGGTGAGCATGATGATAATGGAAAGGGATGTTCGTATAAGTCGCATGATGTATATGAGTTAACAATGAGGGGGCGACAAGTTGTTTTATCGCCCTCCCCATCAAAATATTAAATTACTAATCTCGAAAAATTAATCCTCATCGCTGCTTTCATTGACAACATAGACGGGGCGGAAGAAGCATTCAAAAATGTTGACATCAACGTTTTCTACAAAATCGTCCTTGCTTCCATAGGTGAATGATGAATCAAGATTAACTCCGTCGGCATTGCTTTTCAACCACTTGAGCATCTCATCGGGCCAGTCGGCAATATTCATGGATTTCACCTTGGCTGCTGTCACATAATCCTTAATGGGTTTGCGAATGTGGTCAGGCAGTTTTACTGCGACACTGAGCATTACATCGTCATCATAACATGCATACATGGTCTGATATGTGCCCTTCAGCGGATTAACAAGTTTTTCGCCATTTTTTATAAAAGCGGTCTTGGGATAGTAGAATGTTATTTTAGCTCCATTCTTCTTTGAAGTATATACAACCTTTGAAGGCGTACCTGCCTGATTGAGGTAAACTTGCGCAACACAGTTTTTTAACAGTTCTTCGAATTCATCTTTAGTGGGTACACGCCAGCCCTCACCTAAATATGCTTCCATGTCCTGATCTTTGAGTTTCAAATGTTTGCCGGAAGTTGTTTTGGTGGCACTGCCGAGGTCAACGTCAGCCCATTTTACAGATAACCCCATGTCAACAGGAGTAGGTTTCACACCCGCTATGGTTTTTTTGACAGGTGTGTACTTGTCGGTTATTGTGCATTCCGGCCAACCACCGTAATGACTTGCGAATAGAGCTTTCCAAGCGTCAACCTTGTCTGCGGGTACAACAATCTGGGTATAATCGGGAACATTCCAGAATGTGCCTATATTTGTTTTGGGAACCTCGTTTCCTTTGAACTTTATTTCACGCAAAGTCAAGCACATTGAAAAAACGGTATACCCCAATTCTTTAACTGAAGCAGGAATAGTGATGGAACGAAGCCTTTCATTCCAGAGAAAAGTTCTATCTCCTATTTTCGTCAATGATTCAGAGAGCGTGATGGATTTAAGATTATAGCACCACTTAAAGGCCTCATCACCCATAGTTGTCACGGAGTTGGGGATGACGATACTTGACAGGCTCGAGCACCCTTTGAAGGCATCTTCCCCGATAGTTGTGACGGAGTTGGGAATATTGACGTTTTCCAACTTACTGCAAGATGAGAATGTATAACCGCTTAAGGAAGTCACCGAACTTGGGATAGTCATACTCGTAATGCCAGATCCGGCAAAAGCTCCTTCACCGATAGAAGTTACCGAATCGGGAATGTCTATTTCATCCAGCTTTTTACAGGTGTCGAATGTCCAATCGCCAATGGAGGTCACCGAGTTGGGGATTACGATGCTTGTCATAGTCGAGCATCCCGAGAAAGCACTCTGCTCAATCGCTTTCACCGAGTTCGGGATAACAATACTTGACAAGTCATGGCAATTGTTAAATGCGTATTCGCCAATTGCGATCACTGTGAATTTGTCTTTACCATCGGAAACCTCCGCCGGAATTTCAAGATTTCCAGTCACGGTATTTCCGGCATTTTTATCGTTGCCGGGTTTGGTCATGACTGTCTTGGCGTTCTCGTCGACAACCGTGTAGATAAGAGTCTGCCCATTGTGGGTGAACTCAAAGTCGCGTGCTGAGAGATGCATCGGAATCAACGCCAAAAGCATCATCAACAGAGCCGTTGTTAGTTTGTTCATTTTTTTAATCATCTTTTTTTGTTTTGTTATTGATTGGTTTAAGTATTCGCTATGTACAAGTTGAGATATGCACTCTTTAGTGTAAGAGGCTACTGTCGGTTGCAGGTTCGAAAATATCAGCCATCACATCGAAGAAAAAATCTCGATGACATTCAGCCAAATAG
Source organism: Muribaculaceae bacterium (assembly GCA_036308365.1). Classification (GTDB taxonomy): domain Bacteria; phylum Bacteroidota; class Bacteroidia; order Bacteroidales; family Muribaculaceae; genus CAJUPY01. The sequence continues at coordinate 2,586 of JAXJVW010000266.1, read as the reverse complement.
ATAAGAAAATTTGAATGGAATAATTCACTGTTGTGTCCTGTCAGGGCGAACATTGGCGAATGACAATCATCCGCCGGACAATGATTGGTGCGGGCATCATCTGTCAGAGATGTCTCATAATGCGAATGTGTGTAGGTTGTCATGCCTGATTATTTCGCCACCGGACCCTCTCAATGGTATTAAACTGGTTTATGGATACAGAAAACGTGAGGTCTGTACTGTTGCCCGTTCCACAGTCAGAGGCCTTCGCATTGCCTGGTTAGTTGAACGAGCAAACTTGCAGAGGCCCCACGCAGAATATGCTATACACCCATAGCATGGCACTCGCGTGTCATGCCGGGCGGATTATACATATCCATGAAGTCATCTACCGTTTGCTGCATTCTTGACTAACCTGAGAAAGTTGCGAAGTTTCTGACTGTCAAGAAAGAGCGTTGAGTAAACGCTTTCCAATATGTCTTTGCCAAAGCTAAAAACCAAGGCGATTGGCATGCCTGACAGCATGCCGAAAACTGCTTACCACCAGCATTGCCCTTGACCGGGCCTCTGCAAAGAGGTTTGCGCTACAAAATTAGTAAAAAATCGGCATGAAAACAAGAACCATTTCGTCCACTTTGCATATCGCCCCTTTTTTTGTAATTTTGTGGCGCAATGGATGTTAAACATGATATAGTGTCGGTGATGGGCGAAGGGGTCATAAACGATTCCGGACCGGGTCTCGACCTGTCGCGGGCTACGCTTGTTGGCAGCGGTGGGATGTGCGACGTGTTCAGGGTCCGTTGGCGCAACCGCATGGTGTGTGTCAAGCGGCTGAAGCCCGAAATGGTGGCTGACCCACAGCGGCGCGAAGCCTTGCGGAAGGAGTTTGAACTCGGTTTCTCCTTGAGCCACAGGGCCATACCGCAATACATTCAGGAGGGCCCGGACTACATTGTCATGGACTATGTCAATGGGGAGACTTTGCGCTCGCTCATGGCTCGAAAGGATCCCTGGCTTGCTTCGAAGCAGATTCAGAAGCGGCTCATGGCCGAACTGGTTGATGTGCTGGAGTATCTGCATGCGCACCACATTACGCATTGCGACATCAAAACCGACAATGTCATGATCACGGAGTGCGCCCGCCACGCCATGCTGATTGACCTGGGGCTGTCGCATGCCGACTGGCTCGACACCACGGCCGGCGATCCTACACGTTTCGGGCTCAGTGCCACGGAATATCGTGGAAATCCATCGGTTGATTTCCGTGCGCTTGCCATCATGGTTGAGAAACTCGGGAGCGCGGGCTATGACATCGGCTCGCTGAGGGGGTTTGTCAGGTTGTGCCGTAAGGATGGTGTGACGGCCGATGAGCTTAAACGCTCGCTCAAAGCCGGTTGGGGCCGGTGGACGCAGGTGGTTGCGGTCGTGGCTGCGCTGGTTGCGGTGTGTGCCGTTTGTGTGGCCATGCTGATGGGGGAAACCGATGCTCCGACCGGGCAGGCCGATGAGCCTGCGCTTCCCGTGCAGGTGAAGCATGATGAGACGCCCGTGCCTGAGATGGAGCGGCGGCGTGTTGAGGAGGTGCAATCGCCTGGGGAGGACTATAAAACCTGCATCGCTGATCAGGTTTCAGGGCTGTTCAGCCAAACGGAGAAGCTGATAAGTGGGGCGGAGCGGAGTCTGGCCGACGGTAGTGCCTGGCGTATGACCGACGCTGAAATAGACTTGTTGATAAATCAGATTGTGGAGAGCTATAGTTCGGAGTATGACGCCGCGATGGCCGGGCTGCGCGACCGTTACCGCGAGGTGAACGTCCGTGACCTTGAGATGTCTTTGTGTGCCACGGCATGCCACACCGACATTTTCGAGCGCCGGCAAAAGGTGATGCAGTCACTGACTCAGATAATAGCTGCGCGTGACGGCAATGTGGGTGAGGCCCGGTAGTTGTTGATTAGAGCAGTTCGAGCAGAGTTAGTCCGCCATCCTTGGCCGAATGATACTGCCCTAAGACGATGCCGTCGCGCACCACTGAGGTGATGAGCAGCTCAAAGCCTAAGGCGAGCATTGATAGTCGCACCCTGTCGCCGATGCGCAGTTTTCCGTTAATGGATTCAACGACATCAAACCAACCGTCGGCGTCATATCGCAGCAGCAGTCCGCGGTCAGGACGATACTCCAATCTCACCATATCGCCAGCGGCGAGTTGCGATGCATCAACATGTTTCACAGGTGAAAAGTTCGAAATGTCGGAAGCGTCGCCATGACGTATCTCCATGTCGCGCATATCGTCATAGCCTAAAAAGCGGGCCAATATGTCGAGAGTGGCTCCCCGCGGGGTGACATCCTCGCGGGTGAATCCAAACATCCTTTTGATGGTTGTTGTTCCGAGCCGTTCGCCCACGCTCTCCTCGATAGCTGCGGCGAGTGTCTCACAATCAGTGGAATAGATGATTCGCCTTCCGAGCTTCTCCTCCACCATTTTTCTTAATTCTTTACTCAGTGCCATAAAACCTGAACCTCCGATGTGACTAATCTTGATTTCTGTTTGACTAAGAAACTGTTTAAAATTTATTTTATCTTGTCTTTGAGAGTCTTGTCAATATATTT
>JAXJVW010000265.1:0-9845 GCA_036308365.1 Muribaculaceae bacterium | reverse complement strand
CTTTTGAGATATATGCCGGGGTGACACCAATCAGATTAGCAAACTGATTCTGCGTCACATTCGGATATCGCGCAAAAAACTTGCTGATAAATTCAGATGATGTTTCCACAGTTGGTTTGGGCGCTGGTTGGTCGCGGATTTTCTCATAGACTTTCAAGGCCATCACCTCGAAATAGTCCATACAACGGATTGCATATTCCATTGCACTCTCATTGAGTGAAGTGTAATCCTGGCGCTGACCCTTCTCTTCGGCAACCTGCAAAGCATGTACAATCCCGGCAAGTCGGATTACCTGAATCTGCAATTTGCTGTAGATTGCAGACTCATAATCAGACTGCGACGCCTCTTTCTTTAATTGCAGGGAATTGTAATAGTCATCGTATAAACGATTGGCACTCTCGCTGAGAGTTACGATACCATCAGTACATCGGAACAAAGTAAGGTGCTCTCCGTTCGGAGAATGGTAGATGTTCTCGTAGAGCATATTGACTGTCTGTTTCCATTGCCAATAGATGTCATTCGGTAATCGTTCATGGCTGCGCTTGGGGTACTCTATATTCTCTGCTATACAGAACAGAAAACGCTGATTAAGGCCGTTGGTCATAAACAGCTCGCTTCCGAATGTCTGCCGGAGCATACCGGTCTGCAAGTCGCCGAGGATGTTGCAGAATGGATTATGGATAAGCAGCGTAAGTCCGTTCTTGCGGTCAACCTTGATGTCCTCGCAGTCGAACAGACGGAGTAGTTTGGATATACCTGTTGTACCTCCATTCTGATATTGATTTTTGGAGTCAAACATCCCTTTCAATTCAGGATAAATACCGATGGCACCGCGTTGAGAGTCGCGCTTATCTGTGCTATCTTCTGATTCTCCGGCAGTATCGCTGTTGAGAAACAGTATCTCACTGCGTCGCTCGTCGGTACAGTCATCAATTACTATACCGGGACACTTCGGGCCATCGCCTACACGGTCTTTTGCCGGAACGGCTTTATATGCCTTATCTTCCTCTCGGTACTTTTTGTAAAGGATTTTGTCAATGTCGCGTAAGGGCGCAGTAACCAAGCGCATCGGATACGTCTTGTTTGACCCGCTTCGTGCCACCGACACGAACCATAGGACAAGATTGTTTTCGTATTTATCATCGACAATTCTGATTTTCTTCCCGACCGCAGTGGCTGCTGTCGCTAAGACTGCCACTGTGATGAACTCGCGGGGACAATGATACACATTGTAAACCGCTTCGATATACCTCTGAATGGAGGGCGGCAGTCCGTCAATGGGCAACTCAACAGAAGTATTAAGTGAGATCGGGCCATTGACCTTGATAATTTTCTTTTCGTTTTGTTCCATAGCTTAGCGACGTTTACGGTTAGCAACTCGGTTAGCGATAAGCTCCTCAACCTCGGAACGTTTGTAACGACGGGCTCCGCCCATGTCGATTTTGGTCAGCAGACCATTCTTGTCCCAACGCCAAAGCGTCATCTTCGACACTTTCAGCATTGACACTACCTCGTCAATGGTGAGCAGTTCTTTCGAGAGATCGGCACGTTCCAGTTGCAGACGAGCAAGGTCAGCAGCGTTGTTGATGAGTTGGTGGGCAAACTCGCAAAGATCGCCCAGATTGATTTGGAGAATGGCGTTTGGGAATTTCTCTGCCATTTCCATAAGATTGGTTGTAGAGGGATTATTAAACATATAAAAGTGTGCCTACGCACATACGGCTTTGCGTCAACCTCGCCGTAGGCTCGTCATCTTCCTCCGTATGGCTCTCGGTCGGTAGCAACCCGCCAGTCCATCGTTATCAGATGACACCGCAAAGGTATCGCATGGGGTAACGAAACTAAAAGACACAAAGATATGAAATGGTAAATATATGTAAATAGTTGATTATGTGGATATATTAAAGGTAAACAAACAATAATCGGAGATATTGTTCGTTATTGATATATGGCATTCCCTGAAATGTATCTTGAACGCTTGGTCGGTCTGAAAGTTACTCTCCCAAGAAAACACTCTCCAATTTGGATGCAGTGCTGTAACTCTACATTCTCGGCAAATTTCAACTTTGACGAGATAATCATTCACGGCATTACTGTCTTAGTCGCCGAGTATATCAACAAGGATAAGATTGTTGTATCAAAGTTAGTGGCATCTTACAACGAAATGAAAACATATTTTGATGTGCCACTTTTACTACTTCTTCCTGCTATTGATAGCGTGGGAAGGCGAAATTTGTTGAATAGGAGAATCAACTTCGTTGTACCCGGACAGCAGATATATTTCCCGGAGCTATATATCTCCCTCAAAGAATCAGAGAGCATAAAACATATTAAACCCAAACAACTATCTCTCCCGGCGCAAGTCCTTGTGTTATATCATCTTCAGAAACGTTCTCTTGCAGAAACACCGCTCTCGGAAATAGCCAAACTGATAGGCTATTCAAATAAGACAATAAGTCTTGTAGTGCCTGAGTTGCAGAATCTTGGCATTGCTAAATTAGTAAGCCGGACAAATCGGACAAAAACTCTTTCCTTCTATCGAAGTGGTATAGAATTATGGAATCAGATTGAGAAATATCTCCAAAATCCTATTGCAGCCACCGGCTATACAAACAAAAACATTGAGTCACTGAATCCTGTGAAGTGTGTTGGAGCTACAACTTATAACTGTACTCCTGAAAATCAATTTATCGAATATGGTATTACGCAAAATGAAGCCCGCTCAAATAACATAAAATTATATGCCACCGAGAGGGGCAAAAGCGTCAGGTTATGGAGGTATAATCCTCGCACACTCGCATCGGATGGATATGCTGATATTCTATATATTATTTTATCCTATCCTCAATACGACCGAAGTTGGACTGCATCACGGCTGTTACCGCATGTCAAATGGGCTGATGTGATTACGTCAGAATAGTGGCTCAAACATATTATATGTTTTGCCGTATACTATATGTCGAGTATCCGTTGGATAGCCATTGCTACATTTTCAGGCAAGGAATCTAGATCCTTAGCCGATATGTGATTGTCGCGATATAAGCAAGCCAATCCCGACACCAAATTATTGGTGCTGTAATAGTCCTCCATCATCATAGCCTCCTTATAGAATTTACGAGCCTTATCAGTAATTTCCAGACTGCGGTCAAATTCGTTTCCATCCTCGCCATACGGTTTGTTGAGCAATTCTCTCAACTCTTGTTGCCATTGGGCATGACGGTGCAGAATCCCTTTACGGATTAAATCTTTTGCAGCTCGCTTCTCGCTCTTTGTCAATTCTATCATTTTTCCGGCTTTTGCAGTTTATCAATCAAACGCTCCTTTACAATAGCGTATGCTTCGTGTGGGTCAAACTCTATCTCAGGGCGTAAGAGAGGGATTACATCAGTTAAGAATTCGTCATCCATCATTTTCAACTCCATGTTATTGACAAATTCTTTGTATGAAGGAACGCGCTCAACCACGAAACCCATATATTTCATATAGCTTTCCAAAACCTTATCGGTATTGGGATTGCCATTACTGAGTGCAGTATATAAATCAAAGAGGTCTCGACCTTTCTTCCGTTGGTATAATGCTCGTAATTTTGTCCCGACCAGTTCGTCCAAGTGATAGGTTGTCAACATTGCAGATCCTGTAAACCAACTGTTATCAACTTTGAAAGGTACTTGTTGAAATCCCATGACATTGAAATGCTCAAAGCAATTTATCTCGACCTTGAGACGAATTTGCTTTACGGGTGGTATTTCAGACTCAAAACGGAATAGCATCTTATTACTATGCCGTTTTTGCTGGGTTGACCGGTTCGGCAGCCAATCAAGAACTTCTCCAAGTCTCTGCATAATCGGTTTTATCGGTCCGGCATTTATTTGCACAAGGTCTATATCTTCGCTATATCGCGGTTGCGGAGCCAAATAAAGTTTATGTAGTGCCGTACCACCTCGAAAGGCAAGGTTCGCACGCAGAAAATCGTCTTGAAAAATGCTTATCAAAGCCCGACATATAATAAGGTCTTGCTCCACCATATCCGGTTGAATCCAAGGCACAACCGTGTTCCACTCATTTATGTAAAGTTCAGGTATCATATATCGTCTATTTCAAGTGCGTAGTTTTCATTGATTTTCCATCTATTGTCGGAATCCATATCATCCTTTGCTGGTAGTTCAGGCTTTAATGGAGTTTTTCTCGTCGTCTTACTTGTCTGCTGCATCAATGAATACAGAGCATCGGCTTGATCATTAAGTTCCAACAAATCGAGAATATAACCGAGTCGCTGAATTGTCGGCATCTTAAAATATGCAAGCAGCGGCAACTTAGCGTTATCCCATTTAGTAAGTTCACTAAGTTCCAACAATATTTCCGCCACACGGCTCAGACCTCCGACCTTATTATAATTCGCGACTAAATCCAAGGCTGTCAATTCCGGACCGGACACTGTAATATATCCTGATTTTGTTTTAATCTTTTTCGTGAATTGCAGAGGTAACTCTTGTCGTGTGAATAATTCAATTCGAGTTCCGTTCTTTACCCCGGAGCGAACTGAACAGCCATTCATCGTCACTTGAAACACCATTGACCTTTGATGCGAAGCTCCGTTCAATTCAGCCGCTGATAACAATGAAATATAATAATCGCGATTAAGAAACTGCATCAGCTTGTCTATGTAGAATGTCGGGGGGACAAGACCACGCAGTTTATATTCTGTAGGAATTATTACATAGAAATTCTGCCACGGCGACATAATGGTGCCATTATGTTCCAGTCGATTCAAACTTCTGATTATACTTGATTCTGCTATTGTCAGTCCAATAGACAATAAATCTGACTTCGAAAATGTATAAAACCCTCGAAGCATTCGCGCGTTTATCCACGCTTGAATATTTGTGGCGTTATATTGTTCTGCCATTTTGGTTGAATTGCAATCAAAACGCATAACTTGACATTTGTTGTCCGCTTATGCGTTTCGACTGCAAAGATAGCTATATTATTTCATATTGCAAAATACATTAATCTATCGCATCCACCATTTCCTTACGCATATCTTCGTCAATTTCTCGATAACGGGCAAATGCCTGACTGCCGGGCGCGTGACCACTTAATGCACTTACCATGCCCTGATCCTTGAACTTCTTGTAGAGGTTGCCGATAAATGTGCGTCGTGCTATGTGGGTACTTGCCACTTCCCATAGAGGACGCGATTCGGGCAATCTTGTCTTTGGGTTCAAGACTATGACGTTACGATTCAATCCGGCTTTCTTCATTATCCGTTTAATGGCACGGTTATAGATATACTTCGAGGCCATTTGCGGAAATAATTGTTCGCCTTCATAATCTTTGTATTTTTCAACTATCGACATTGCCGTACTGTTGAGTGGCACCTTAATTGTTTTTGGGCGACCTTCTTTAGTCTTTCTTGCCACATAATTCAATTCCCCATTTACAATGTTGGCTCTGGTAAATGAGAAAAGATCTGACTGTCGACATCCGACACAGCAATGGAACACGAACATATCCCGGAACACTTCATCACGAGGCGAAGCAGAAAAATCAGTCTGCTCCAAAATCTTCCGTTCTTCGATAGTAAGATAATAAGGTGTTCCGTAAGTTCGCTGTGCCATTTTGAATGTAGCAAATGGACTATGATTTAACCTTCCGGTTTTCATTGCCCAGTTGTAGATTGATTTAATGAACCTGAACTCTCCGACAATCGTATTCAGGCTCTTTTCTTTCACTGCCGCCTTCGTTTCAAGTGTACTTACAAGTATCGGATATTTTTCTACCAACTCATGCTCATGCAACAAATAGTCCTCGAACTCTTTAAGCAAATGTTCATCAACTGCTTCTATGGTCAATAAGAAGCAAGGATTAGTCATTTGTTTATACATCTCGAAGCGAACAAACTGCCGCTTGATTATCACAAATGCCTGTTTGCGGGTCTTTGCCTGAAATGGAGTGCTCGTTTCTTTTACAAATTCATCAATCAGAAGAAGGAAAGTTGATTGAGGCACCACCGGCTCTAATGACTTATGAAACGCCTGTATAACTGATGGCAACCACTCCTTATCAATACCGATGCCGTTTATTCGTATAAATTCACCATCAATATAGGTAAGGAGGTTATTCCATTTCTCTTTTACTTCATCAGCATTGATAGCTTCATCTGTTTTATTTCGTGAAGTAGTAAGAACAAGGCGAGTCGCTTGTCTTCCCTTAGGACTGATATATTTTTCCTCCTTCACAAACGAAGGAGCAATCCATAGATTTGTTCGTGCTTGATAATCTATTTTTCCGAGGCGAAAACGCACGGACAATTCCACTCGTCCCTGCCTGTTCTTTTTCTTTCCGATACCTAATTCAAACGACATAGTTTTGTTCGATTACTGAGTTATTTCACTTCTGCAAAGTTACAAATAACATCCCATATCGCCAAATTATATCCCCATATAATATCCCATAAGATGTGTTATTTTATTATATCGAGTGAGATTAAAGACGGGTCAACATTTTTCCGTTTCCACATTTTATGCGCTATATATCAATGTATTATATCTTATACTGCGTTACTTATTAATAACGACACATATCGTCAATTATCGTTGTCAATTATCCAGTTGATGTTGGCATTGTAGTCCATACCTATGCAGATGGGCGCATCGGGGTCAACATCTGCGTCCACGCGAGAGTCGAGCGTGGCGAAGTCATAATCATAACCGAGAGTATCGAGGTATTGATTATCGTTGGCATCGTACTTGTGCCCCTCGCGCATCGAGGAGTAGAAGCCATCTTTGGCAATTCCGATCCTCTGACAAAGGATAGAGGTTTGGAAGGTCAAAGGTGTAAGGTCGCGCTTCATCTGCTTTATGTAGTTCTCACCGAGGAGTTGCAGGTTCTCAATGGAGCTGTACTCCCGGTAATATACGGCAACAGACCGCATCTTATTGAGATTGCGGTCGAGCCGACGGAGATAGCCTTTGAGGTGAGCCGGAACGGGTTCTCCGTTGGCGTTAATGGAGCGTATGCGCTCCTTGGTGCGCCAAATCTCATAGACGGTCGCTTCGATGGTGGCTATCAGCTCCGCATCCATCTTATCCTTGTAGTGGAGAAACCAGGAACCTTTTGTGGTCTGCGGCATATCACTCAGAATCATTATAGAGTGATTGAAGGAGTGCTTACCAAAGTGCGACTTGATGCCGCCATTGGCCGGTAGCGTCTCGTCCTTGAGCTTTTGGTAGTCGATGAACTTTGCTTCATCCACCAAAAGCCACGACAGGGTCAGCGAGTTTGAGCTGCCCGGTCGGTCTTGCGAGATGATAACGGCAATAGAGCCATTGTAGAAAGATATGACGTGCTCATAATCGTTCGGCTCGATAATGGGGCGTTTGAAATTCTTGGGCGGTTTGCGACCAACGACATAATGAACGCCCTGCAAGAATCCCCAACGTTTCCAAGCGGCGAGCATTCCGGGAATGGTGTTTGTGAGACCGTGCTTGAAAGTAGGCACGACGATACCCCCGGTAGAGCCGGGCATACGTTGCATATTGCGCAGAACGAAAGGCGCAGCGATAGAATCAGTTTTACCTGTTCTTCGTCCGGCCACGATTACAGTTGTATTCGCTCCAATCAACTGAGTAAGGCGTTGGGGCTTGTTAAAGTAAACTTTCTTGACATTGGATTCCATAATTTTTTGTAACTTTGCAATGAGGGCGTGTACGAGATGTACCATTTGCGAAAGCCCTGCGCTTTGTACAGCGCAAAACGCTAACCATCCTCTGCCAATACGCGTTAAGGCAGAGGATTTTTTTCTTCGGGATTGTTTTGGGTATCTGGGAATAGCACATCAAATTCGAGGTCAACTTCCTCGAACTCGACGTCCTCAATGTCGATGGTTTCGGCGCGATACTTCTGTATCATAGCCGAGATTTTCTCGTTGATGTTGGGGATAGGTTCGATGCCGAGGACTCGCGGGTCATCGGTAGCGGTGAACGGCTGCGGCACAATCATATCATACGGCATGGCCTGTTCATCTTCAAGGTCAACGCGGTTGAGCTTGCCGTAGGCGGTCGCGGCCCTTTCCATCGTCTTCGAGTCCTTGCGCTTCTCAGCCATCTTGTAAGTGGCGATGAGCATTTCATTGGTGCGCCAACGGTGGAAGTCGCGCGAGGCAGAGCCGAGCATGGGGAGCAAAGACTTCACCACAGCTAAATCCGAATAGGCTGTAGTCCTATGGATGCCGTGGCGTTGGCACACCTCGGAGACAAACTCGCGGTCGGTGCCGTCGGGGTTAGCGATGAACCAGTTATACATCTCCCGGACACGAAGAACTTTATCCACAATCTGTTGTGGATATTGCTCACGCAGTTCAACCTCCTTGGTGAACAAGTGTGCCCGGCATACTTCTATCGTGTTCGGTGTTGGCATATGAAATTTTTGGGGTAATTTTGCGTCTAATAAAGAAACGACTCAAAGATGAATACAACTTTTTTGATTATCGGCATCTGTAATATTGCAATATTCTGCGGTTCAGTAAGGAAAAATGGCTATAAGCGAAATATTATCGCTTATCTGAATCTGATACTTGGATTATTCCTAATAATATCAAGTTTCACATTTTTCAAACACGCAGAATAACTATTCGTCATCTTCCATATCCAATAAATTTCGGTGGGCGTTCTCAATGGCGAGCGGTGAGCCGACTTGGGCGAGCATCATTTCCTGGGAATGGAGCTTGACCTTTGACGCAGCCTTTCCACGGCGGTATGCCTTGGAAACGTCCGAGGAGCGGTCGGCAATATCGTCACGCAAAATATCAGCCGGGATGTCGAGCAGCACGGCGATGTCAGATATTTTGAGGTAGATTGAGGCGTATTTCTCAATCAGCGTAAGTTCTTCAGCGGAATAATTCATAGTTTTATTTTAATTGACAAAGGTTTTCCATTCGCGGCACCAGCCTACGGCTGACATGCCGCTGAAAACTTTGTCTATTGCTGCGCAATTCGTTCTCGGAATAAGTCATTAAGAGGCACTGAATGATTTTTGATAAGGTCGTTGACCTGCTCAAAAAGGTTATTGAATATAGTCGGGTCGGTGGAGATAAACGCACTCTCGGCACGATTGCCGCGAGTGAGGTTCTGTGAGGTAACGACCGAAACAGTATCTCCCGATTCCGACTTCACCAAAAGAATTTTTGAGTGATTATCTGCAAGATAGGTTCGCTCAATAACTTGGGTGATGAACGCCCAAAGTTTGAGCGTCTTGTTCGTGGCCTTATGGTCGAGAACAAGGTTTATGCGGCTTACTTTATTTGCCTTACAAATAAAGAATAAGCGTCGCAGAAATTCCTCGGAGATAGAGAAAGAAGTCTGCCAAACCTCTGCCATGCCGACTTGGCTTAAAATCCATTCGAGAATGTCGGCAACTTGAATAGCGTTGCTTAGGTAAGCCTGTGAGGGCTTATCGGCAAGCGGCTTCAATATATCTGAAATTTTGGCTGTCCTTTTCATTTCGATTTGGTTTTGCTCCCGGCAGAGCGTTTAGAACGCGAGGGTGTAGCTTTGGGGTCGGGAGCAACATAATGGTCGTATGCCTCCCAGTTGGCGTGTAGCTTTTTGTCGAGCGCAATCAATTCTTTCAAGAATGGATAGCGTTCAGAGTCCGGGCAGGTCGCGTTTTCAAGCGAAAGCGATCTGAGCCGCAGGTGAAGCTCGCGCATACGTTGGAGAATCGAAAGGTTCTCAACGAATTTCGCCTTGATTTCATCGGGCAGAGAGTCGTGGTCGGCTCGCTTGCCTGTGCGCCTATCATGCTCGGGAGTGGTCGCGGCATCATCGGTGAGATGATGCTCCTCG
>JAXJVW010000264.1:0-1417 GCA_036308365.1 Muribaculaceae bacterium | reverse complement strand
TTGTTTCAACGCACCGTGGCACAGTTTACGCCCGATGTGGAGATTTCACTCACGGATGAAATGCCAATAGCCGTAGGAACCGAGGTGAAGATAGTTTCAGGTCCATTGGAGGGGGTTTCCACCATAGTCCAGGATGTGAAAACAGCTGGCAGCAACCCCGGGAAAAGGATCTACTACCTACGATTATCATCCACAACCAACATACGTTGGGAAATAGAGCTTCCACAGACGGCAGTTACACCTCTGACCAATCCATCATGACCGCAAACAGACCATCAGCTACCGACGTCCGCTACGACAGCGCCGAGGAAATCATGGCTTATTATCAGGAATTTATAGCTATGCTGCAGGAGCGATACGGAGTGATCTACCCCCTACCCCACACACGGGCCAACATGGAGCTGGTGCGTGAGGGCAAGCAGTGGTTAAAGGGTGTGGAATCAGCCTTGGACACCATGGCCGCGAGCCGGGTGGTGCCGATGCTGGAGGCTTACGACCTGATGATGCGAATATGTTGGGGCACATCGGTAAACACGCTCACCATCAACAGGATATGCGACAGAGTTTTGGCAGCATACAGTTGTGATGAGTCATCAGTCGCGTTGTCGCATGTCATGACAATTCTGCGGAAAACTTTTGCCATCAACCCCACGGGTTCCGACCGTCGTTGGATGGAGTGGTACTTCCGGAATATAGGTGAATGGTGTGCAGAGTTGCGACGGTTTGGCAGATTGAGCAATGTCAGTGATGAAGAACGATATGCCCGGATGAAGATACTGCTACGGGAAGATTTGTTTCCATATTTAGGGGGCCAGGCCGAGGCACAGAAACGGCAATGGAGCGAAGCTGTGAGGGGAGAGCGTGGACGTCACGTGTGATGTCGGGGATTTTCAAGTTCCCATCCCATAGCGGAGTGAGAAGTCATCTGGACTTTTTACCGAAAGTTAAAAAAATAATCTTTTGTCAACTCCGGCGGTCTTTTCGGGTCATTTTGCCCCTCGTTGTCGGTCACGATGCCCGCATCGCTCCCTCCGCCTCAGGGCAAATTGCCTCCGAAAATCCTCTCCGGTGTTAACAAATAAAAAGTCAAGATGACTTCATACTTAAAAAAATAGCGCACCTGGACAGATGCGCTATTCTTTTTATTATAAATTTGCTTATTTGACCTCCTCGAATCTAAACATCATTGTGTATCAACGTGTTACAACTGCACGTTAACGATAAGAGGATGTAATAGGGGTGATTGCGATAAACAAGCATAAGAATCGGTAAGAACGCTATTGGTGATTCTTGCCAAGTACTTTTTCTTCCAACTGAGGCAGATTGTCTATGATGTTCGCGTCAATTTCGATTGTATATGTGCCCGCTGTGTTGCGGAGCGTCTTTTGAATGCTTGATGGTTCGGTGTTGCTAAACC
>JAXJVW010000263.1:0-2621 GCA_036308365.1 Muribaculaceae bacterium | reverse complement strand
CGGCACCTCAGTCAAAGCGGCATATGACAACGCGATCCGGCTTCAACCGGAAGACAGATATCCATAATAGTCAACACCAAGGACGCCGTGTTGAGCAACCTGTTCAACCTTCCGGTTATCAGCCACCACATAGGCCAGGGCGAGAATTCGGCCCTGATGTCGTCGAACTCCTACGTGTCGTACTACACGGTGACCCCCGAGGGAGAGATCGACTTTCCCTACCTGGGCTACATCTACGTTTCAGGGATGACGCGTTCAGAGCTGGCCAAATACATCAAGGATCGTCTGATGTCAGAAAATCTGGTTAAAGACCCCGTTGTCACCGTCGAGTTCATCAACGCCGGAGTGACCATCGCCGGCGAGGTTACCCGTCCCGGCCGCTACACCATCACCAAAGACCAGATCAACATCCTCGAGGCGTTAGGACTGGCCGGCGACCTCACCATCCAGGGCCGTCGCGAGAACGTGATGGTTATCCGCAATGTCGGCGGCAAGCCTACAGCCTACCGCGTAGACCTCACCGACGGCCAGTCGCTGATGAACTCACCCGTGTATTATCTTCAGCAGAACGATTACGTGTATGTCGAACCAAACAACATGAAAAAACGTTCCTCCACAGTGAACGGTAACACGGCCCTATCGGCGTCGTTCTGGGTTTCGGTGGCATCGCTTCTGACCTCCGTGGCCGTACTCATATTCAAATAAACGCTCAGACAATAGAAAATCGTGGAAAAAGAACAAAATATCGAATTAGAAGAAAAGCGTGAAGATAACCTGACCATATCAGATTTGCTGGCCATGTGCAAGCGAAACTGGTATTGGTTCATAATATCCGTTGTGCTTTGTCTGTGCTGCGGCTACTTCTACATACTGCGCACGCAACCCACCTACACCCGGACCGCGTCGTTCGTGATACAGGATGACCAGAAGGGAACGACACTGACATCGGACATCACGTCGTCATTCTCCAACCTTGGAATCTCCACTGCCCGGTCCGATATTTTCAACGAAATTTTCGTTGTGAAATCGCCCGTTATCGTATCGCAGGTTGTCAAAGACCTCAACCTGACCGTGTCCTATCACAGCAAGGGTTTGTTGCGCAACGCCACCCTTTATGGCAGCAACCTCCCCTACACCGTCAACACAGTCGAAGAACCCGAGTATCCGTTCTCGTTCACCATCACCAACGATGAGGATGGCGCCCGGCTGACCGACTTCGTCAGCTACACCGCCACCGGAGTTGAGGAATTCGACGACGAGCTGAAATTCAACGCCACCGGGGTCGACACCGTAGCCACCCCCGTGGGCAAGGTAGTGATACGCCCCAACTCAAAGTTTACCGGCGACATCACCGAACCGGTCGAGGAGGTTGTCAACGTGGGACTTTTCGAGCCCACTGTCGACGCCATCATAGCCGGCATCACCGCCGAGCAGCCCGAGGAGCACGCCTCGATAATCGAATTGTCATACACCGACACATCGACCGAGCGCGCCGAGGATATTATCAACACCTTGATCGATGACTACAACAAGGCGTGGGTTGAGAACCGCAACCAGATGGCACGGGCCACATCGCAGTTCATCAACGAGCGTCTGGCAGTCATAGAGCAGGAGTTAGGATCAGTTGACAGCGACATCTCCAACTTCAAGGCCGAGCACCTGATTCCCGACCCCCAGGCTGTCACAAGCATCTACCTGAACCAGATGAACGCCACCTCCGACGAGCTTCTCGAGCTTAACAACAAGCTCCAGATGGCCCGATACATCAAGGAATACATTGACAATCCGAAGAACGATTTCAAGGTTCTCCCCACCAACACCGGGGTCGGCAACGCATCGCTTGAAACCATGATTGTCGAGTATAACAAGGCCGTGATAGAGCGCAACCAGATGCTTTCAGCCTCATCGGAGAAAAATCCCTTGGTGCAGGACTACACCCAGCGTCTGATGTCGGCGCGTCAGGCCATATCGTCATCCGTACAGAACCAGATTGTTGGGCTGAGCCAGTCGATAAACAACTACACCGCGAGCCAGCGTCAGACCACCTCGAAGATCGCCGCCAACCCCAACCAGACCAAACACCTGCTGTCGATTGAACGTCAGCAGAAAGTCAAGGAGTCGCTCTATCTGTTCCTGCTTCAGAAACGTGAGGAGAACGAGGTTGGCCAGACCTTCGCACCCTACTACACCCGCATACTGAGCCAGGCCCGCGGCACCGGCATACCTACCGCCCCCCGCCGCGGCAACATCCTGATGGTTTCATTCCTGATGGGTCTGCTCATTCCGTTCGCCGTGATCTACATCCGTTTCTACCTCAACAACACCGTCAGAGGGAAGAAAGACCTTGAGAACCTGCCCATTCCGTTCGTTGGAGAGATTCCTCTGGACACCACCGGCGAACCATGCGCACTGCGTCTGTTGGGAATCCACCGCAACAAGAATCTCGGAATAGTGGTGAAACATGGCACCACCGACATCGTCGGGGAGTCGTTCCGCCCTATACGCTATAACATCAGCCTGATGCTCAAGCAGCTGCACCTGCTCGACAAAGGAAAAGTGATGATGGTCACCTCGGCCTATCCCGGCTCAGGTAAGACCTTCGTGTCAGAGAACTTAGGAGG
>JAXJVW010000262.1:0-4749 GCA_036308365.1 Muribaculaceae bacterium | reverse complement strand
ATGTGTCCTATCACCTCGGCAGCCTTGCGCACATTGCGGCTCTGCCCCACGACCCAGATGTTATCGCCCTTCCGCAGCTGCTCGTCACCGGCCACGTCGATGCTTTCACCCTTACGGTCGATTGAGCGTATGCCCACACCGTGCATGAAATCACGTGACATCAGAGCGTCGACCGTCAGCCCGTCAAGCTCCTTGTTAGCCAGCAGGATAGGCGCGCGTTCCACGGGGTAGTGCAGCAGTTCCTCGTCGGCAGTTTCCGGTCCGATCAGGAAATTCTCGTTCACGAGTTGCTCATGGCGTCCGCAGAGCACCACCGCATCGCCGTTACGGAGCAGCAGTTTGGGGTTTACCTCCGTTATCTCGCCGTTGATCCGGGCTCTGTCGACCGACACCTCCGTGCCGTTTCCCCGGAGGAACTCCTCGGTTTGCGCCACGGTTTTAGGCGAGTCGAAATAAGGGTCGTCAATGATGTAGGCCCTGAAGGCCACCTGCCTCAGCGCGTTGATGTAGGCCGGGTCGTCCTCCCATCCGTTCATGTTGAGTTTCTCCTCCAGTTGGCGTGTCTGCTGACGCACCTTGTCGATTCCTCCGAGCAGCTTCGGGCCCCATGAACCGAGGATAATCACCGTTCCGAGCGTACCATAGATATATGTCACCGCATAGCACACCGGAATCAGTTCCTGCTGGGCCTGGTTGTCAGAGATCACGTCGCCCAGGCGGCGTATGACCTCACCGCCGACGCCAATTATCGAAGAACAGGTTTGGGATCCGGAGAACAGGCCTACCGTCACCCCCGGGCCATATTTGAACAGTACGGCCAGAGCCACCGTCACCGTTCCGCAACATAGGCTCATGATGACAGCGAAAATCACCTGCTTCAGCCCCATGCCCCGCAGCGAGCGGAAGAAGGTAGGGCCCACGCTGTAGCCGATTGAAAAGAGAAACATCATGAAGAAGACCGTTTTGACCGGTCCGGCGACCTTGATTCCGATCTGCCCCACGAGAATGCTGACGAGTAACACCGCCGTGACACTACCCAGCGAGAAGTGGCCCAGTCTGATTTTACCAATGAAAAAACCTATTCCCACGGTTAGGAAAATTGCGATTGCGGGATAATCCCTCAGTATGTCCAGAAGATTGTTCATCTCACAGATTTGATAGTTTAAACAGTTAGAATTGGTGGATGATGACAAGCATGTCCGCCAACAGATTTATATATAATATATATGTAAGCGCTGCAGCCTGAAGGCCATGCCGATGATTTATTGCCGGAGAGGTGATGCAGGTTCCGCGTGTACTTTCTGTATAATTAACACTTGCAATCACTTTTCAGTTCACGGAACTTTAACAGTGAATTTATGTTAATTCCACTCTCCACAATGTTAATCTTTGTTATATTCGCAATGAGTAATGCTATGTCAGCACCCCTGATTTGGTAGTCCGGCAAAAAAAGCGTAACTTTGCAGAAGAAGAATCGGAGGAGGCTGCGGCTTCCTCCTTTTATATATTATTTATGATAGACAAGCAAGAACTCACAGCGTGCGTAGAGGAAGCGATAGCCGGAACCGACATGTTTCTGGTTGACATACGCATCAGCAAGGACAACAACATTGCCGTGGAGCTTGACTCCATGTCGGGGATGGACATCAATGAATGCGTGGCCATCACCAGGCAGATAGAATCACGATTCGACCGTGACCGCGAAGACTACGAACTCGAGGTAGGGTCGGCCGGACTGACCACACCTTTCAGGGTCAAGCAGCAGTATGTCAAAAACATCGGCAACCCGGTTGAGGTGCTCACCAAAGATGGCAAGAAACTCCACGGAGTGCTCACCGCTGTGTCAGATGACTTCACCAGCTTCACCATCGAGGTGGAAGAAAAAGTGAAGGAGCCGGGCAAGAAACGTCCGACGATTGTGCAGACCGCCGTTGAATTGCCCGTTGATTCAACCAAATATGTAAAATATCTCATTCAGTTCAAATAGAATTCACACCCCGTATACCCCAAAAACAAAAAATATTATGGCTAAGAAAGAGCAGGCTCCAAACATGGTGGAACTCTTCGCCGAGTTACAGGAACTCAAAAAAATTGACAAAGCAACAATGATCTCAGTACTCGAGGAATCATTCCGCAACGTACTCGCAAAAATGTTCGGAACCGATGAGAACCTCGATGTCATCATGAACCCCGACAACGGTGACGTTCAGATATTCCAGAACCTTCAGGTTGTGGAAGACGGACAGGTTGAGAACCCCAACCTACAGATAGGACTGACCGATGCCCGTGCCGACGACGATCCCGAAGTTGAGATCGGCGAAGAGCACACCAAAGAGATCATTTTCGCCAACTTCGGCCGAAGAGCCATCCTCAACCTTCGCCAGACACTCCAGTCAAAGATTCTGGATTTGCAGAAAGAATCAATCTACAACAAGTTCAAAGAGCTTGAAGGAGAACTGGTTTCAGGTGAAGTTTACCAGACCTGGTCAAAGGAGACCCTGCTTCTCGACGACGAGAAAAACGAGCTTCTGTTGCCCAAGAGCGAGTCGATACCCGGTGATTTCTTCCGCAAAGGGGAGACCGTCAGAGCCGTCATCGCCAACGTCGACAACAAGAACAACAACCCCAAGATCACCGTATCGCGCACCAACGAAGCGTTCCTGCGCCGTCTGTTCGAGCTTGAGGTTCCCGAAATCCACGACGGCCTGATCAACATCCGCGCCGTGGCCCGCATTCCGGGAGAACGTGCCAAAATCGCCGTTGAGAGCTACGATGAGCGCATCGACCCCGTCGGAGCGTGCGTAGGTGTGAAAGGTTCGCGCATCCATGGCATTGTACGCGAGCTTCGCAACGAGAACATCGACGTGATCAACTACACGGCCAATCCCTCGCTGCTGATTCAGCGCGCCCTGTCGCCCGCCAAAATATCATCGATCCGCATCGACGAGAACGAGAAGAAAGCCGAAGTGTTCCTCCGTCCCGAAGAGGTTTCACTGGCCATCGGTAAAGGTGGACTCAACATCAAACTGGCGTCCATGCTGACCGGTTACATCATCGATGTTTACCGCGACACCGAGGAATCATTCGAAGATGACATCTACCTGGATGAATTCAAGGATGAGATCGAAGAATGGATCATCGACACCTTCAAGGAAGCAGGCTACGTGACCGCGCGTAACGTTCTGTCGGCATCCCGCGAAGACCTCATAAGCAAAACCGACCTCGAGGAAGAAACCGTTGACAACGTGATCAACATTCTCAAGGCCGAGTTCGAAGATTGACACAACTGATTTTCCGATCCGCCGGCACAGCAGTGCCGACCGCCAGAACCACCATTCGGAGTTCACACATTCCGAACCGGCCGGCGTCAGGAGCATGCCACCGACGACCGTAAATCACCGGCGTGACGGACAGTAAGGCTACATACACTGTCATGACGACAAGTGGAGCCGCCAAACCGGACAAGGGGTTCAGAGACGAGCCCCATCCGCCGTTCAATCCAGAACAGGAGCAGACCGCACGGGTTTCAACCCGCGGTCGAGTCAGAATCAATGTAGGTCCGCCAACCGGCGCGCTTCCGCGATCAATGACAACTCCGGCGCTTATCCTTATTAATAACGAAGCAGTAAAAAAACAGTAATTCTACATGGCGAGAACGAAAATAAGCAAAATAGCGAAAGACCTCAACGTGGCTCTCCCCACGGTGATAGAGTTTTTGCGCAAAAAAGACATCACAGTCGACGACAACCCCAATGCCCGCATTGAGGACGACGCCGTCGAACTGTTAGTGAAAGAATTCCGAAACGACAAAGACCTTAAAACACTCTCTGACCAGTTCTCGTCAGAAAGATTTAAAGGAAAAGAGAAAAAAGCGGCCCAGGAGCAACCCAAACCTGAGCAGCACCAGGAGGCAACCACCACTTACGAAACAATGCAGCGCCTTAAAATCGTCGACAAGATAGACCTCGACGACAAAGGCAACCCCATTGTCCACAAAGCCGCCCCCGCCAAGGAAGCCCCGGCGCCGACTGAGGAAGCCAGCGTCACCGTTCCTGCCGACCCCAAGCCCTCGACCGGCAAAACCGTCGATACACCTCAGGAGTCCGCACCTGCGGCCACCGAGACCAAACCCGAACCAGCAGCCACATCCGAACCTAAAGTTCAGGCTGAAGCCAAGGCCACCGAGGCCCATGACCACCCTGTTACAGCTGAAAAGGTGGAAACACCGGTTCAGAATCCGACTTCCGTTAACTCCAACAACCAGGTGAACGAGACAATCTCTCAAAACAACGCCTCTGAAACACCAGAAGAACAACCAGTGAAAGAAACCCAGCAATCACAACCCGAATCGCCTACATCCGATTCAAAACCGGCCGAAGACGCCATTTTCACGCTGAAATCCGAAAACAAGGCGGGTCCGTCGTTGAACATCATCGGCAAAATCGATCTTGACTCAATCAACCAGTCGACAAGGCCTAAGAAAAAGACCAAGGAAGAACGCCGCGGCGAGCGCATAGCAAAAGCCGGCCAGGTCGCCACCGCAGCCGACAAAAAGAAAAGAAAACGGATCGGCGGCAAAGAAAAAATCGACATCGAGAAAACCGCAGCCCAGTCAGGCAACGGCAAAAATCCGCAGCAGCGTCAGCAGGCTCCCGGACAGCAGCCTCAGCAGGGTAAACCCAACGGTCCCCGCCGCGAAAAAGCCCCCAAAGGTGACGCCAAGGGAAAACGCCCCGTGCACACCGAAGT
>JAXJVW010000261.1:0-3075 GCA_036308365.1 Muribaculaceae bacterium | reverse complement strand
GTCGGGATCAGACGGCGGGCGTGGAAGTCATACTGGTTCTGACCTCCGGCGTGCAGTCGCTCGTTGTCGCTGAACGTGTAGGGGTGCGACGGCTCCCGGAATGGCTCGCCGTAGGGGAAATAGCCCGTCTGCTCGAGTATCGCCCCGGAGTCGCTCACAACTGCAGTGTTGTTCCCCTGATAGTCCGTGATGTAATGACGGAATTTGCGGTGGGTGTGGGCACCGTCGGCCGTAACATTTCCGTCCGATTTTGCAACGGCAATGAGAGGTGATATGGAGAGAGTCTGTTTCATGTAGCAAATATGCGCAATTGAGGGTGGAATGACAAGTAGATCATAAAAGTACTAGTAGGCATTCAGAATATATAATCAGAATGGAGGCTTTTTTATTATTACTATTCTAACTCATCATTTAAATGTCAGATTTTAGTTTTATAAAATACTGAGCCTTCGTTGTTATTTACATGAGTAGTGTCATTATCATATACACCGGTTATTTCGGTTAATATATTATTTTTGTAATGGAAAATTTTATCTTGGAGATACTGTGAATCAGCTTGAGGGTGAAAAATGCGCACCTTTTCCTGACTGATAAACCACAGTCTCGGAAAAAAATAAATTGAATCTTTGTCTTTTACGAAATCACCTATCTCATAGACGTTTTCTTGTTGATAACATAGCAGATACTGTGATGCCATGTGGTTAATTGTTAATATTTTGAACTTGGCATAATCATCACTGTGAGTTTCGTAAATAGAGGTTTGTTCCCATTTTCTATTATTGAAATTCGCTGTAACACATGAACTAAGTGATATCAGAAAAAATATCACCAGACATGCTTTATAGATTTTCGTAAATATGTTTTTCATTTCCTGTGGGATGTAGTTTGGTGAATTTTTCCTATATAATTAGGTCTCACAATACGGTTGATTTTTGGCAAATAATACTCCGGAGGCCATACTACCTTTGATTTGGTGAAATAGTAGTATTCAGAATAATTGTCGCCCCAATCAACCGAATCATATGGATTCGTCATTTTCCATCGATCATTTTCAATCAACGTATCTTTTCTGATTTGCATGTTTCGAATATTTCCAACCCAACATTCTCGAATTGTATCGACTTCGATGCTATCGTTTTGTTCATGATATCTAACGTCGATATCGGGATATAATCTGTAATAGTCGCTATCACATATAAATTTCCCTGTTTCAAAATCCGCGCCCGCTTTTGATACCCAAAAATATGTTGAGTCATAGTCATTCAACATCAGAAATGCTTTATATCCACCGGCATTATATATCACTGAATGATAAATCCTCACCTTATCCTTAATAGTGTAGAATTCTCGTTCGGTGCCACATGAAGTTAAATATATTATAATTGAGAGCAGAACTATTGCAATACCTCTCATTTTAAGTCCATCATTTCCCATATGTTTCCCCTTCCATCGAACCATGTGTTGATTTTAAATCTTTAAAAAAGCTGGTAAAGTGACGAGATGATGCCACAAATGATTTCAAAAAGTATCGAGATGATGGCAAAAATGAGCACAACGATAAGGGGTAACAATTCAATAGCCACTGATATAAGCATTAGGCCTGTTTGAGAAAGTTCTGTCATAAACGCCAATGCAGAATCGTAGTAAAAGATTATCTCGCCTAATATTACATTAAGTGATAGCACTATGTTCATGATATTGACCCGCTGGTCCGACACATATTTTTTTGCATATTTATGGCTAAGATAAACATACAATACTCCTATGGGCACAAAAAGTGGCATCACCACATATCGCAACACATCTATATCACTTGCTTCTCTGAAACCGATGGGAGTACCGCTAAGCACAATAAAAGCCCAGAACAGACAGATATTGGTGTATTTTTTTCTGCGTTTAAATTTCTTTTCCTCGTCCATTTTCATTTGTCTTAGCGGGTTCAAGAAAAAATAAACCGGAACAACACCAACAGGTCAAAAAACAGCAGCGATTTATGACTCATGTATCGGCATATCACAGTGTGATTTATCAGCACATAATAAAAGTACAAGAACAAAAAAAGAAGAATGTACAGATAGAATTTACTACTGAATTCACGCATCAAAAACACACATTGCAATGGAATATAGAATAATCCAAATGCCACAAACGCATAGGCGATATATTTCTGTATGTTACCTTTCTTATTATTCATTCTACTTAGCCGGAATTTATTTTGATAATGGGATACCCTCAGGATTCAGTGCTTTTATTGCGCCATATGCTACAAATGGGATCGAAAATCTATATCCGATTTTTTTATCTACATTAATATTAATAAGATTTATTCCCTGAATATTAACATTAACTTTTATATTTATTGAAGATGGAGATTTTAATCCCCCTTTTTCCATCACATCTTGAACGGTTGTTGCGCAATTGTTTGACCAAAGATTATAATCGGTTTTTGCAAGCTTATTAAATTCTTCCCGCATAACAGCATCCTGTTCGGGTGTGCTTTCAATTTGATATCCCTCAGTATACCCATAATTATTATAGTTCGGATCATCCTTTGATGGATCTTCAATACCCTTAATCATTTTATATGGCGAATTAACTAACGAACAGAGAGAAGAGCTATTTGAGACTATCCCATCTGCTTCAATCTTTTGATTATATTCAGAATCAAAAAATTCTTGAGGTGATTCCCATGGGCCCATTTCTACATCATTGAATCTTCGGCCTCCAATATCCACACCGGAACATTGTTTACCTGCGCCATTTATTGAATAATAGCGCCATTTTTTATTTTCATCTTGTATGAGCATAGCAATGTGCACAGATCCTTTGAGAACTACTATATCTCTTCCATCCTGATCAACATTTGCTATCGGATTGCCAGCGCAGTAAAGGTATGGTGAAAGATGGGGGTATTTTTCCATCAGTGGGTCGGGATTATCGAAGCGGAGCAGCGTCGGGATCAGACGGCGGGCGTGGAAGTCATACTGGTTCTGACCTCCGGCGTGCAGTCGCTCGTTGTCGCTGAACGTGTAGGGGTGCGACGGCTCCCGGAATGGCTCGCCGTAGGGGAAATAG